>JBDLQG010000010.1:0-21802 GCA_039800705.1 Pseudomonadota bacterium | reverse complement strand
CTACCTTGCCATCATTTGTTAATGCTGCAAAAGCACTTTCTGTGGATGAAATGGTTTTGATATTAGAAGCATTTTGACTAATTGCATTGCTAAAGCCATCTGTCCCCCAAGAAATCACGGAACCATCATTTTTCAATGCAGCAAAGGCATAACCTGTTGAAAAAATTTGTTTTACATCAGTAATATTAGGCGCAGTTCCACCAAAATCCGAATTCCCCCAAGCAACAACAGAGCCGTTACTTTTTATCGCAGCGAAAGCAGAATAATTTTGAATTTCATTGTAGGGTTTGTCTTTAGGCGTGACCGTCAGTTGATAAGTCATTTTTGCATCCTCGAAATAGTATTTTGGCGTGAATTGAATTACATCAACGCGCGACTATAGCTAACGCCTATTTGAGAAGCAAAAGGGGAATGTCAGAAGTGTGAAGCAGTTCACACTTTTTGGTGAAATTATTTTTTTAACGGGGAAATAAAAAATAAACGGTGAATGTTGGGCAAAAAAAAACGCCGTTAAAAAACGACGTTTTTGATTTTATTCGCTTTCTTTTTTGAAGGCTTCGTCTTCATTCCAAATGGGATTTTTCAAATCATCTTCATGAAGTTTGACGGCATCATTAGGGTAAATGTGCCAGAATGATTTATCGATATTCGCGTTGCAGTAGTTTTCTTTTGTACCGTGTGTGAACGGGCACCAGAAGTTTTCAACTAATTTCACTAAATACGAATGCCATTCAAATAAACCTACACTCACAGGGCAATACCATGTGCAATTAAGAATCCAGAAAAGTTTTGACTGTGACGTACTCGCTTTAAATGAACCATCCATTGTAATTTGATTTTTCAAATCGTAGCGATGCGTTTCACGCTCAGGTAAAAAGTCTTTTAATTTTTTGACGTCTTGTGCCCCCATCATCAGCAAATGGTAATACGATAAATACGCACTTAAAAAAATAAAAGGCAATGTAATAATAGGTAAATAAATAAATATCATCCCAATAGCGCGTACCCAAACAGGCATATTTTTATAATTTTTCCCAATCGCAACGCGATTAGAAACGCATGAATCACAAGCTTTCATAAGTTTTCCTTAAAATAAATAGGTTGGCGAACCTTATTCTTCGCCGTGGAATAATTGATAAATACTCAAACATCCCGCGCAACAAAAACACTTGTCACCTTGCGGGGTTTTGAGTAAAAAATCATGAATCTTTACAGGTAAACCACAAAGTGGACATGCGGTTTGTTGCTGATTTTTTTGTACAGACATTTAGCGTTTATTACCGTTTAATCGAATCCAATCTTCTTGTTGCACACGCGGGGCGAAATCGATTTGCGTAGCATAAGCGTCAATTACGCTGTCCGCTTGCTCTGCTAGAATACCAGACAAGACTAACGCACCTTTTTCTTTCACCAGCGCACAAATTGGACTGGATAGATCAATTAAGGGCTTAGCCAAGATATTGGCAAGCACGACATCCGCTTTAAAGGGCGTAAAATTTTCGGGCAAAAACGCATGAATTTTATCCTCCACATTATTTTTAATCGCATTATCATGCGTCGCAGTTAACGCTTGAGGATCGATATCAACACAGTAAGCCTCTTTTGCGCCAAGCAAAACCGCTGCAACAGCTAAAATCCCAGAGCCACAGCCGTAATCAATCACCGTTACGCCGTTTAAATCTGCACTTGCCAGCCATTCTAAACATAACGCAGTGGTTGGATGTGTACCAGTCCCAAACGCTAGACCGGGATCAAGCGTTAAACAGACTGTTCCATCTTCGCGTTGTTCTTGCCCTGTCGGACATACCCAAAGTCGCTGTGCAAATTTCATGGGATGATAAAATTCCATCCATGCGCGTTCCCATACTTGATCGTCAATATATTCATACTGCCAATCTTCAAGTGCGTGATGCTGAAATTTTTTGTTGATCGCTTTTTGAACCGCGTCCATCTCAACATCTAATTCATACAATGCAACGACTTGCGTGTTTGTCCAAATTTTGGTTTCGCCAATGCGTGGCTCATAAACGGGCTCATCTTGCGCGTCTAAATAAGTCACTGACACCGCGCCTAAATGCGTAAAATACTTAGCGACTTTAGGTGCGGATTTTTCAGTGGTAGTGACCGTTAACTGATGCCACGGCATTTAGTAAATACCCAATTTTTTCTCTAAATAATGGATATTTTGACCACCGACTGCAAACGCATTATCGGTCATAATGTCGTGCTGCAAAGGAATGTTGGTTTTAATACCATCAATAATGATTTCATTGAGCGCGGTATTCATACGCGCAATCGCACTTTCGCGTGTTTCGCCGTGCGCGATTAACTTTCCAATCATTGAATCATAATAGGGCGGCACTTTGTAACCGTTGTAAATATGTGTTTCACAGCGAATACCGGGACCGCCAGGCATGTGAAACTGTTCAATTACACCCGGACACGGCATAAATGTACGTGGATCTTCCGCATTTAGGCGGCATTCAATGGCGTGACCTTGAATTTTGACTTGATCTTGCGTCATGGATAATTTTTCACCCGCCGCAATACGCAACTGCTCTTTGACGATATCAAACCCCGTCACCATTTCAGTCACTGGATGCTCAACTTGCACGCGTGTGTTCATTTCGATGAAATAAAATTCCCCTTTTTCATACAAAAATTCAAACGTTCCCGCGCCGCGATAACCAATATCGATACACGCTTTAGCGCAACGCTCACCAATGAATTTACGCTGTGCTTCGGTAATAAACGGTGCTGGTGCTTCTTCCACCACTTTTTGATGACGACGCTGCATGGAACAATCGCGCTCACCTAAATGAATCGCATTGCCATGTGAATCCGCCATCACTTGAAATTCAATGTGTCGAGGATCTTCTAAGAATTTTTCCATGTAAACGGTTGGATTACCAAACGCACTACCCGCTTCAGATTTTGTCAGTTCAATCGCATTAATCAAAGCGGCTTCCGTGTGAACAGTTCGCATGCCGCGACCACCACCACCACCTGCGGCTTTAATAATAACAGGGTAGCCGATTTCTTGAGCAAGTTTTAAATTTTTGTGAGGATCATCTGACAACGGATCATTATTTCCAGGTACGCAAGGGATGCCCGCAAGAAGCATCGCATTTTTAGCTGAAATTTTGTCGCCCATCATGCGAATAGTTTCTGCTTTAGGGCCGATGAAAACAAAGCCACTTTGCTCTACTTTTTCCGCAAAATCCGCATTTTCAGACAAAAATCCATAACCAGGATGAATGGCCTGCGCATCGGTAACTTCTGCTGCGCTGATAATTGCTGGAATATTTAAATAACTCTCAGACGACGCCGCAGGGCCAATACAAACAGATTCATCCGCCAAACGAACGTGCTTTAAATCACGATCCGCTTCTGAATGAACGGCAACTACTTTCACGCCTAATTCACGACACGCACGCAACACGCGCAAAGCAATTTCACCGCGATTAGCGATGACAATTTTATCAAACATAACGCCTCGCTAATTATTCAATAATGAATAAAGGCTGACCATATTCCACAGGCTCAGCATTTTCCACCAAAATTTGGGTAATAACACCGCTTTTATCGGCTTCAATTTGATTTAAAATTTTCATTGCTTCAATTAAACAAAGTGTATCGCCCACTTGTACCGTTTTACCGATAGTCACAAATTCTTTGCTACCCGGTGACGCAGCGCGATAGAACGTACCCACCATAGGTGATTTCACCACATGACCTTTAATTTCTGCAGGTGCAGACGCCGCCTCACTGCTTGAAGCCGATGCTGGTGCCGCCGCTGGCGCAGGTTGAGCATAAGCAACAGGTGCTGCTGGTGCAACAGCTGTACTGTAGCGGTTAATACGAATGAACTCCTCACCTTCTTTGATTTCAATTTCTGCGATATCGGATTCTTCGATAATCTCGATGAGTTTTTTTATTTTTCTAATATCCATGGTGACTTATGATCTCTTCTCTTGGGGTTAAATATAATGCTATTTTTTTATAACTACTTTTTGGTAACTAATCGATGAGCCGCTTGCAAGGCTAATTCATAACCCGTCGCACCTAATCCACAAATGACACCTTGTGCAATATCTGAAAAATACGAATGCGCTCTAAACGGTTCGCGTGCATGAACGTTTGAGAGATGTACTTCAATAAACGGAATTTTTGTTGCAAGCAGCGCGTCACGCAAAGCGACGCTAGTGTGCGTAAACGCGGCAGGATTGATAATAATAAAATCGACCCCTTTCGCATACGCATCGTGTATGAGGGCAATAAGCTCGTGTTCTGCATTACTTTGATAAAAATTTAACGTATGTCCTAAATGCTGCGCTTGAGAGTCTAATGTGTGCTCAATATCAGCAAGCGTTTGATTGCCATAATGACTAGGTTCGCGTACACCCAATAAATTCAAATTTGGGCCATTTAAAACAGTAATTATCGCCATGACATTTTATTAAAGTAAGCAGTTAAAAGTGGGGTAATTTTACCGTGTTGCAGCATTTTGTCCAGTTTAACCATAAAATACGCAAAGATAAGCCCATTTTATACGCATTTGCACGCAAAATTAGATGTCAAAAATGGATTTTCGCTGCCAGATAATCAAAATCCGCTTCGTTAAGATAAGGCAAAACGCCAAGTAACGGGATAGATAATCGCTCTACCAATGAGTCAATAGTCAATTCTACGCAATCAAACGTTTCGTCATTACACACTGCAATCCAGCCCACACAAGACAGTTGCGCGTTTTTAATAGCTTCAAACGTTAATTGCGCATGATTAATACAACCTAATTTAATCGACACAACCAAAATAATGGGTAACTGTAATGCCAGCGCTAAATCCGCAATGGTTTGCGTGGCATTGAGTGGCGCGTAAAAGCCGCCCGCCCCTTCCACAATGATGACATCCGCCATCGTTTGTAATTTTTGAAAATGTGAATAAACAACCGTTACATCCACAGGATTTAATTTACCGGCTAAATGCGGTGAAATAGGCCGTTCATACGCATACGGATTAATCAAATCATAATCAACCAATTCAGAATTACATTGCCTAATAGCGAGTGCATCGGCATTGCGCCACTGATTGTCTAGTTTTTCACACCCTGACGCGACAGGTTTCATGCTCATCACACGCAAATTTTGTTGTTTAAAATAGGTCATCAATGCAAGTGTGACCCATGTTTTCCCCACATTGGTGTCGGTACCGGTAATAAAATAGCCTTGTTTCATAGATTTAAAAACGCACTCGCGCTCAATATTGTGATGTTATAAGAAGCATTTTTCACAAAATGCGGAAGTTGCGCATCGACAATGCCTTTCTGTGCTAATTCATCTATTACCGCATTGGAATCTACGTCGCACGCCTTAATAACAAGTAATTGTGTCGCTTGAATTTTATTCGCCAGCCACGCAGCTAAACTGTCTGAGGTTATATCCCATGATGCGGGAACGTGATCTGAATTCAGCTCCTCTATTGAAGGTAACCAGATGGCTAAATCAGGATATGGCACGGTTTGAGATAACGTGAACAACGTAAAAATAGGAAAAAGGGTTTGGCTCATCAATGCCGTTTGTTGCATAGCAAGAATTGCCATTTCATGGGCGCAAACATCACTAAAATGCCATTGACGTTGCGCGTGACGCACACAATCTGCAAATTCACCTCCACCGCAAACAACGATCGTGGGTATTGATTGCGTGGCAATATGTGCCAAACACGCGAAAATATTTTGTGGCGTATTTTTAAATAAGCTGCCGCCCAGTTTCACCACGCGCATAAACACATTCTAAGATTGAAAACGCTTTAGAACTTGAAATAAGGCAGCGGCTTTATCAAAACTTTCTTGATATTCATCTTCAACCACTGAATCATTCACAATACCGCCACCCGCCCAAAAACGAATTGTGTTATCAGAATGGACAAGTGTGCGAATCGCAATATTCGTATCCATATTGCCATTAAACCCGACATAACCTATCGCACCGCAATAGATGCCGCGTCGATTAGGCTCAATTTCTTCGATGACTTCCATGGCGCGAATTTTAGGCGCACCGGTAATAGATCCACCGGGAAAGCAATGCTTGAGCAAATCCAGCGCATGGTTATCTTGCGCTAATGTTCCTGTCACGGTACTGACAAGATGATGCACTGTGCTGTAGCTTTCAATCTCAAATAACTTGGGCACACGTACTGAACCGTTTTCGCAGACTTTACTAATATCGTTTCGAAGTAAATCCACAATCATCACGTTTTCAGCGCGATCTTTTGCGCTATTTTGCAAATCCGCAATTTGCGCTACATTTTCATGGTCTTCCACTTTACGCGGACGAGTGCCTTTAATGGGTTTAGTTTCGACGTGTCGCCTTGTTAATTTTAAAAAACGCTCAGGCGATGAACTCAACACATTGACATGTGGAAAATGAATATACGCGCTAAATGGCGCCGCATTGACTTCACGCAATACTTGGTAAACCTCCCAAGGTTCACCTTGACAGTCTGCACTAAAACGTTGGGTTAAATTGACTTGATAACAATCCCCTTCTTTGAGGTAATGTTTGATTTTTTGGAAGGCTTTTTTATACGTTTCTGATGAAAAATTCGCTTGAATATCGCTTTTAAGTAAAAACGGCTCGACGTCAGTCAATCGCCTGATTTCACTAAATTGTTGAATTAAGTTATCTGTTTTATCCACATCGTAGCAGATTAAATAACTTTGCGCGGTATCATGATCCACAATCACTGCCCAATCATAAATACCCACTGCCATATCTGCAATACCTTCAGCATCACTGGCAATTTGCGGTAAATGTTCTAAATGACGTGCTAAATCATAGGAAAAATAGCCCATCACTCCGCCATTAAACGGCAGTTCTATTTCAGTTTGTGGCGAAGAAAACAACTCGCCATAACGGATCAATTCACTTTTGAGTAAATCAAAGGGATTTTCGGTTGAAATAAGTGTTTCATTTGCATTCGAAATAGTTGTGATGCCTGCATCGGTCACAAACGTGCAAATAGGATTTGCACTCAATATATCATAACGCCCTTGCCGACTGCGCGGATAACCGCTGTCTAAAAATACCGCCCACGCTTGTTGCGCAAAGGGCGCAAACAGTGCAGCACTATCGGTAAAATAAGGGAGTTTGTGAATAACTGAGCGTGAAGACATAAAATTAGCGACTGAAAAACTGACCAAACGCGCGACTTCCTGAACCAGTTTTAATTGTATCGCTTACTTCCAGTGTCTGCGCATCAATGACGGATACCGAATTATCAAACCAATTCGCTACATAAATATGCGTATCGTCCGTATGCGTTGCAATCCCTTCGGGTTTGTCGCCGACAGTAATTTCTTTAATGACCTGCAACGTTTTGGTATCAACAACAGATACATTGCCGTCTTCTTGGTTTGTCACAAAAAATAACGTATCGTCTTTCGCTAAACTCACCGCATAAGGCAATTTGTTGACTTTAACAGTGCCAATGAGGTGCATGGTTTTCGTTTCAAGAATACTGACATCATCGCTTTGCACATTCGCAACGTAAAGACGTTCATTTTTACTATCCAGCGTTATCCCAAAAGGATGATGACCTACAGGGGTGACATTGCGGGTTTTGAGTGTTTTTAAATCAATTTGCGACACGGAATTGCTCAATCGATTAGCAACATAAAGCCAGTGATTATCGTCACTTACCGCAAGACCAGATGGTGATTTTTCAACGGCAATCGTGCCTACAATTTGCAGCGTATGCGTATCAATGACATTCACACTATGCGCATACCAATCCGCCACATATAAACGCGTATTATCTGGTGACACAGCAATCCCGAGTGCGCCTTCACTAAGCGGGATGGTGGCGATTACTGCTTTTTTTTGCGTATCAATCACCGCAACGCCTTTAGCCTCTGGTGTTGAAACATAGACACGCTCACCATCGCGTGACACCGCCACGCCAGCAGGTTTACCTTTGACTGGAATGGTGTCCTGCACGGTATTGGTTTTCGCATCAATGACCGACAGACTATCGCCAAGTTGATTAGTGATATAGGCAAACGGCTGAGCAGATATTGGGTGAGAAATAAAAACGGCAGCGACACCCATCGCTGCCATCCATTGTGCTGGTTTTCGCACGTTTATTTTTCAGCCAATGATTTCAAATTAGCCAAACCTTCTTTCAATACCGCTGTCACAGCTTTGTTTGCTGTTTCTTCGTTCATTTCCGCAGGTGGATTGTTATTCATGTAAGCGCGGTAGTAACCGGTTTTCCAAGAAACCACGGTCGCGCCACTTTTGTTTTCCACTTCAATGCTTGCTGCGTAGTTATCTACTGGGAAAACAGGCACTTTTTCTTCTACGCCAGAATGCGTAATAGTATGTGACGTACTAATGTCTGTAATTTTGTACGCATAAGTCATTTTAGCCGCATCATATTTTTTTAATTCTTCGGTAATCGTGCCGCCATTTTTCAACGTCAATACACGTGATGCACCTTTTTCATTACCACCCGTTGCAACAACGCCTTTAACCGCTGGTAACCAAGATAAATCGTTATATTCTTTGATAATTCCCCACACTTTTTCAGCGGGTGCATTGATTGTGATTTCTTCTTCGACTTTTTGACGAACAGGACCGTGTGCGCTTGCAACCGACGTAAACATAAATGCGCCAAGTGACATCAAAAGGGTGAGTTTTTTCATTATGATTTTTCCTAAAATTGAAAATGTAAAAATTACTATTTAATTATAAGCTAACTCATGCGCATGAGCATTAGTGAATTTTAGCGTAACGCTTTACGAGCCACGACATAAATGACATCAAACGTCGCATCAACGCCCCCTACTTCATTTTTTGGATAGGCTGACATCAGTGTTTTTAACGCTTTTTTACTTGTCAACGCTTTGCTGCGTGTTTGATTCACATTATGCGCACCAATGTGCTTTAATTCGTGCATTAACTCGACCACATTGGCATATTGCCGTAAATAACGCGTGCGCTTCAATGTCATATCCACAAAACCGGCATTGTCTAGGCACATTTGCAGCGCGTTTTGCGTGTAAAAATCATTCACATGCACAAAATCATCTACATTTGCCCACGCTGCCTTTAATTCACATAACGTATCGCTGCCAAATGTACTAAAAAGCAATGTACCCTCGCTTGCTAACACGCGGTGTAATTCCCTAAGCGCTTCATCAATGGGATAACACCACTGCAACGCGACATTGGAGAAAATAGCGTTGACACTTTGCGATCTTAGCGGTAATTTTTCCGCATCTGCGCAAAGGTAATGCGACTTTTCTGCCACTTTTTCACGGCAAGTTTGAAGCATCATTTGCGCTAAATCAAGCGCAACGAGTGTTGCATTGTTGCAATACAGCGCGAGTTCCTGTGTTAAGAACCCTGTTCCACAACCTAAATCAAGTGCCACACCATGCAAATGAGCGCCTTTGTGAATATCAAGCAATTCTCGCCCGATTTGACGCTGTAAACTCGCCACACTGTCATACGTTTTCGCTGCATCCGAAAAAGAGTGCTTAATTTTAGTTTTTTCTAATACCATCGATAAACGTATGAATGATATTAACGCAAACCGCTGTTTGTGCTATAAAAGGGACATGCCCTGCCTTTTCGACAATATGCAGTTGCAAATTAGGCTGTAGTTCTTGCATTGCTTGCCCGATATTCACAGGCACTAACGCATCATTGTCACTCAAAATAGCCACTATGGGACACGTTAAATCGGCCAATGTGTCGCGCAAATCAACTTTTTCAAGCAATGCTAAATTTTGCATTAAATCATTTAGTGGCAACATTTCTTTTGATGCAAAACGGGCTTTTAGTGTTTCCAAGTGTTCATAACTATTCGTAATATCTTGACATTGGAGCATAAGAAAGCCTTGCAACGTTGCGGACGCATTTAAATGTACTTGCTGCGTGAATGCGCGAAACATCGCTGCGGGCATACCAGTCCACGTTTCATTGGCTACAAAACAAGGATTGGTGGCAAGTAAAATTACACCTTTCACACGCGATGGATAACGCTGCGCCATATTTAACGCCACACTGCCACCTAACGACCAACCAAGCAAATAAAACGGTTCATCATCAAGCAAATCGACAATGCTATCCGCTACTGCATCGAGATGTTCAAATGAAGGCAGCTGATCTATTAACGTTAACGTGAAATGCTCTGAAAGCTGCGTGGCAAAATCGCCCCACACCCCGCTGTGCATCGCCCAACCGGGCAATAAAACAAGTCGCTCTTTCATTGTTTATTTTGCCTGACTTTCCAAATAATCTTCGTAATTACCGTTAAAGTCTATAATTTTATCCGCTTTAATTTCAATAATATGTGTAGCCAATGAAGAAACGAATTCCCTATCATGACTCACAAAAATAAGCGTTCCAGGATAATGTTCAAGCGCTGTATTGAGTGATTCAATCGATTCCATGTCTAAATGATTGGTGGGTTCATCAAGTACCAATACATTTTGTTTTTGCAGCATTAATTTACCAAAAAGCATTCGCCCTTTCTCGCCACCTGAAAGCACTTTGACGGATTTATTAATTTCATCTTGTGAAAATAATAAACGCCCAAGGGTCGCGCGAATCGCTTGATCGTCGTCAGTTTCTTTGCGCCACTGCGTCATCCATTCAACGAGCGTCATATCGTCAGCAAAATCGGTAGCATGGTCTTGCGCAAAATAACCCACTTCCGCGTTTTCAGCCCATTTAACTAAACCCGTATCTGTGGTTAATTCACCTACCAACGTTTTAAGCAATGTCGATTTACCAATACCGTTTGCGCCAATCACCGCAACGCGCTCACCAGCACCAATCATTAAATTGAGCTTTTTAAACAACGGCTCATCGCCATAGCCTTTACTAATATTTTCTAATTCAACCGCAAGGCGATGCAATTTTTTCGTTTCATCAAATCGAATAAACGGATTCACACGACTTGATGGTTTCACTTCATCGAGTTTAATTTTTTCAAGCTGCTTTGCGCGTGACGTTGCTTGCTTGGCTTTTGATGCGTTTGCAGAGAATCGCCGCACGAAAGCTTGAAGCTCGACAATCTGTGTTTTCTTCTTCGCGTTACCGGCAAGCAAACGCGCTTTCACTTCTGATGCTGCAACCATGTAATCGTCATAATTTCCGGGATAAACACGTAATTCGCCATAATCCATATCGGCGATATGCGTACACACACTGTTTAAAAAATGACGGTCATGCGAAATAATGACCATCGTACAACCGCGCTCATTGAGCACATCTTCAAGCCAGCGAATCGTATTAATATCGAGGTTGTTTGTCGGCTCATCAAGTAGCATAATGTCTGGATTTGCAAACAGCGCTTGCGCAAGCAGCACACGCAATTTCCATCCGGGAGCAACCGCACTCATCAAACCAAAATGTTGCTCAACAGGAATATCAAGGCCAAGCAATAACTCACCCGCACGAGATTCTGCCGTGTAGCCATCCATTTCTGCAAACTGCACTTCTAAATCGGCAACAATCATTCCTTCATCTTCACTCATTTCAGGCAATGAATAAATACGATCACGTTCCTTTTTAACGTCCCATAATTCTTTATGTCCCATAATGACCGTATCAATAACGGTGAATTCTTCAAAAGCAAATTGATCTTGACGCAAATTACCTAAACGCTCATTGGGTGATACACTGACATTGCCGCTTGAAGGGTCTAAATCCCCACTTAAAATTTTCATAAAAGTGGATTTACCACAGCCATTTGCGCCAATTAAACCATAGCGATTGCCGTCACCAAATTTGACGGAAATATTTTCAAATAACGGCTTTGCGCCAAATTGCATGGTGATGTTTGCGGTGGAAATCAAAATGGGTACCCTAAAAATTGAAGTGAAAAATAAAATTGAGATATATCGATATATCGTGTTTTGCCTGTGTGCCTAAAATAGTCATCACACAGGCAAATGGTAAGCGGAGATGATTGCAGCAAAAAGACGGAATTTTAATTCAGAAATGAACAAATATAGTCGGTGCCTTTATGGATACGCACGGTAAATTGTGCATTTTCAGGTACATTAAACACTTGACCGCCTGCGATAGAAATCCAATCCTCACCGGGCAATAGCACATCAAGCTCACCGGAAAGAATTTCCATAATTTCAGCCGCTGCCGTATTAAAAACATATTCACCAGGTAACATAAACCCGAGTGTTTTTGTCGTGCCGTCTTCGAATTTAAGCGTGCGACTTGTCACATTGCCGTCAAAGTAGACATTGGCTTTTTTGACAACGGTGACATGACTAAAATCTGACATTGTTGAGTTCCTTTTTTCTATTTTTGTAAATGTTAAAAATTATGCTTTTTCTGTTGGGACATAAATAATTTTTTGTCCACGATAATTTGAACGAATTTGCTCGAGTCTGTGCTCTGTTAACTCCGCACCTTTTCCAACTAAAATCGTGCCATACTGATCGCATAAGTCGCCAAGCTCTAAAATACCTGGTGTAAGATAAACAACCTTATATAACCGCAAATCATTATCTTCCACTGGCAAATAAAAGACTGGTGTACGTTCAAGTAAGCCTAAAAAGACGTCCACTAATTCTGGATCAAGATCATTTCCACTTGCGGTATTTTTCAAATAATTCACGACATCCGAGGGAACTGATCGCTCATCGCCATACATATCCCCTACCATCATCGCGTCATACAAATCCGCAATAGCTAAAATACGAGCCGCTAGGGGAATATCTTCACCTGTTAGCTTGTCAGGGTAACCTTCACCATTAAATTTCTCATGATGATGACGAATGATATCAATAATGCCTTTATCTGCAATGACTTTTGCGAGCAGATTCTCACCTTCTGTGATGTGCTGCTGAATAAATTCTGCATCTTTTTGCAGCGGCAAATGCAATGACGTTTTTGCTAAATCAATATCGAGTTTTAAAAAACCAAAATCGTGAATTAAGCCCGCTAAAAAGATTCGCTTTTTAAATTCAGCGGATTGATTCAGCTCTTTAGCAAGCTCAAAGGCATAACACGCAACACGTTTGCTGTGAAGGCCGAGTTTAATATCGGCTTTATGTTGCGCTAAAAGTAAAATTTCAAGTAGTCCGCTATTTATCATGCTCATAATTCGTCACACACTATTGTAAAGTAGGTAAGAGTAGTTGCCATTTTAGTGGCAGCGCAATATGGATTCAATGCCTGCACTCTTTGAAAGTTTATCGACGCACAAACGTGTGATTATGACAAGTTGGGCAAGGTGGAATATGACTGGTTGTTTTAAATGAAATCTCTTTACCGCAATCGTCACACACAAAGGTGCCAGCGATGGTAATACTACCGCTTTCATATTTATGATGATTTTGCGCATCATGCTCGAGCTTCGCAAGTTCAATGCGCGTTTTATCAGCGACACTCAAAAACGCATCCCATGTTAAATTTTCAATGAGCTCGATATCAAATTTTAACCACTCACTGAGCGAATTATTATCATGTGCAGCTAAATTTTTTGCAGCATGTTCAATATCGCGTTTAACATGACTTGATACTTGTTCTAACTCGTCATGCGTTAAATCTGTTGATTCACGCGTTTTTTCTTTCGATGTTTCAAAGGCGTCGGTGAAAGAATCTAATGTTTCTTCCATTGTGTCATGCAAATGGTGCATGAACTCGCTGTACGCGGCAATTAATTTGGGTGTATTCATAAAATCCTCTAAAAAGCTATTAAGACTAAGACATGGCTATTCTAACCGTTTTGCATCAAAAAGAATAAAACCATCAATAAAAAATTGTTAAAAAAGCATAAAGCCAATAAATTGCGTTATTTTGTTATTTGATAAAAAAGATTATCATCACAATACACCATTCATTCATCTCCACCACGAACAAGCATGTTATTGATGACAAAAATTGCCTCGTATTTCCCTCATTCGCTAAAAACGCGCTTAATGGGGATTACTTTGTTATTTTTACTTCTACCTACTAGTATTTTAGGTTATCTTGGCTATGATTATTTGTCTGAAAATATAAAAAAAACGCAAATTCGTGCCGTCGCTAACGTGGCTGACACACGATTTTCTCAAGTAGTTGAATTATTTAAAGCCGCGAATATACACGCCTCACATTTGCTCAATCACCTATCCGCGCAATGTGAAACTAACAATAAATCAAAAAGTGAGATCGATACATGTTTAAAAGAGACACTGACCACGTTTATTGAAGACGAAGAAGCACTCAGTGCGACATTAACTCGCCCTAATGGTGAAGAAATCACCGCTGGAAAACCACCTGTTATCAAAATAAAACCATTTCAAGAAAAGCAACTTGTCGGCTTTAGCAAACCCAGCGGCAGTAATTCTCACTACTACTACAGCAAAGTATGTCATGACAACACCCTTGATTGCCTTGTAATTATGTATCCAATTAAAGCCGTGCAACATATTTTCATGGCCAATTCAGGGCTAGGCATTTCGGGCGATGTATTTATGCTGGATGCGAATGGCTTTTTTATCACTCGTCCGCATTTGTTAACACGCCAAATTTACAGCGAATCACCCGATGACCACGCTACGCAGCACTGCTTAACACAAAAAAACTCAGAAATTCTTGATATTGATAGACGTAATATTGACATTATTCACAGCTTTCGTTTTGTACCCGAAATAGGCGGTGGCTGCATTATGGCGCATTTAGATCAAAAAGAGGCTTTCGCAACGCTTAACACTATGCAATGGCGTGTTGCCATGACTGCGATGACGTTAATTGGGTTTGCGCTCTATATTGCGCTGCTCGTTGGCCGTAATATCGTAAAACCTATCGATAAGCTCTGCGAAGTCACCCATGAAATCATCAATGGCAATTACACCGTATCTGCTGTGGTGGTCGGTGATGATGAAATTTCTGCGCTGGCTAATGCGTTCAATTTGATGACGAAACGCCTAGAAAGCGCTTTTGAAGAGCTTCACAGCCAACAAACCCAACTTGAATATCAAGTACAAAAGCGCACACAAGAATTATTTTTATCGAAAAATCAAGCAGAAGAAGCCTTAGCACTACTACAAGAAACGCAGCAAAGTCTTGTTCAAGCAGAAAAAATGGCCGTTTTGGGTAGTTTAGTGGCGGGTGTTGCGCATGAAATTAACACACCATTAGGTATCACGCTCACTTCTACGTCTTTTTTGAGTGACGAAACTCAAAAAATATCCACACTCTACAAAAAAGGCGATTTGAGCGGTGATGAATTAGATGCTTATTTTGAAATAGCCACGCAATCCACTCAACTTAGCGTGATTAATTGCCATCGCGCAGCGGATTTAATTCATAGTTTCAAACAAGTTGCCGTTGACCAAACCAGCGATAATCAACGCGAATTTAATTTAAAAATTTATCTTGAGGAGGTGTTATTTAGTCTTCGTCCTGCCCTTAAAAAAACCAATATTAAAGTGCAACTTAGCTGCCCATCCAATTTGTGGCTAATCAATTACCCCGGTGCAATTTCTCAAATTATTACGAATTTCGTGATGAATTCATTACTTCATGCGTATGATGCGAGCCAATGCGGTACAATTCGACTCAATATCATTGAGTTACCCAATGATAGAATTGAATTGCATTACAGCGATGATGGAAAAGGGATTCCCCTTGAGATTCAAAGTCACATTTTTGATCCGTTTTTTACCACAAAACGCAGTAAAGGCGGTAGTGGATTGGGATTGCATTTGGTCTATAATATTGTTCATCAAAAATTAAAAGGGACATTAACACTAAAAAGTATTGAAGGTGAAGGCACAACGTTTATTCTCAATTTTGCACGACAGCTCTAAAAATGCTGTTAAATCATTTATTAACGTCCAATAAAGTATAAATACCATGATTGAAAAAAACACTCTTAATCTTAAAGCAAATACATCTGCCACACCTAAATCAAGCTCGACCCTTATTGCCCAGCCATGGCGCATTTTAGTGGTAGACGACGATGCTGACATTCAGTCTGTCACACGCCTTATTTTAGCTAACATTGTCTTTAAAAATCGCCCGATTGAGCTCATTAGTGCCTATAGTGCTGCTGAGGCACGTGATATTTTAACAACAGAAAAAAATATCGCTGTCGCTTTGCTTGATGTTGTTATGGAAACGGATGACGCAGGCTTAGAATTAGTCAAAGTCATTCGCCAAGAATTACACAATAACGCCATACGCATTATTCTGCGCACAGGTCAACCCGGTCATGCGCCTGAAGAGAGCGTCATTATTAATTATGATATTAACGACTACAAATCCAAAAATGAATTAACCGCGCAAAAATTATTCACAGCCGTTATCGCTGCGCTACGCGCTTATGAAACCATTGTTTCACTCAACAAAACACGCAACGGACTGGAAAAAATACTGCTCAGTTCCGATTCACTGTTTAAAATTCAATCCATGCACGAATTTTCTTCGGGTATTTTAACGCAACTCAGCTCATTTTTAGACTGTAAACCGCAAGGTATTATTTGTATTGAAGAAAATACAAATCAAGAATGCCCGCCCGTTAGTACATTAGCAGATAACATGAAAGTGACCGCTGTCACCGATGAATTTGAGTGTTGCTTAAAATGCAATTTAGACGGTTCATGTGGACACATTGAACTCGCTGAATTGATTAAATTGACGTCTGCTAAACGTGAACATCAATTTGCCGGTAATTACAGTGCGTTTTATTTAGAAACGGGCGCAGCGAAGGCGACTATTGCACTGGTGTGTAGCGAGCATATCATTGACTCAAGCGACCAAACGTTACTGGAAGTATTTACATCCAAAATTTCGATTGCACTCGAAAATGCTGTTCATTATCAAAAAATGGTGTCACTTGAAAAAGCGGCTGTTACCGATTTTCTCACCGGCCTTTATAATCGTAGACAATTGCTACGCTTAGGGATTCCCCTTCTTGCCGCAGCAAGTCGAAACAACCCGCTTGCCGTGTCCATTATTAACATTGATTTTTTCAAACATATCAATGAAAAATATGGACATGATTTAGGTGACGTTGTGCTGAAAAAAGTAGGTCAATTAATGCTGAATCATTTCCGTGAAAAAGATCTTATTTCACGCTATGGTGGAAAAGAATTCTGTATCATTGCCCCTACACTGCCAGCCAATGAAGCGTTTATTTTATTTGATGACTTTCGACAATTACTCGAAAATACAGATATTGAAATTCGACCCAATGAAAACATTAAAGTCACTGTTAGCATTGGTGTTACAACGGATTTATGCCCCAATTTGGATGATATGATTGCTGCCGCAGAAAGTTTACTTTATCAAGCAAAAAGTGCTGGGCGTAATTGTGTCTTTGTTCGATAGTTATTTTTAGTGGAAATGGTTTTGATATGGTAGTTCTGTGGACGGATGCGCTGATTTTTGGCTTACTGAGCTTTGTCTTATTTATCGCGTATTATTTGCATGATAAAGAGCAACTAAAACGTCCATTAGCGTCAATTAAACAAAGTAACATGGGGATGGCATCACTCATCGTATTGTTATTCTTTATGACTGTTGGCTTGCTCGATTCGTTGCATTTTAAACAAAGTGGGGACACGCCAACCCACAACGACGTTATTAGCGTACTCGATTATATTGCCACACCACTGCGTGAACATGGCGAAAAAACCTATTCTGCACCCTTTGCAACGACGCTCTACAACAAAGAAATGATAGCACTCGACGACAATAATAAGCGTTGGGATTATCCGCCGCTGAATTTTGGTGGTAAACATTTAAACGATGCGGCAGTGCAAAAAACCAATGATATTCTACAAAAAGCAGCGATTGGTTTTTTTCAAGGCATGGGCGTTTTTATGGTTGTTGTGCTCGGTCTACGCATTCAAGTCAAATTGACGCTGCCATTTTGGACATTTTTTGCATTGATGACAATGAGTGGTTCGCTGATTCATTTATCAGCGTACTATCACATTTTTGGGACAGATAAAGTAGGCGAAGATGTTTTCTATCAAACGATTAAAAGTATCCGAACAGGCTTAATTTTAGGCACGCTCACAACACTTATTCTATTGCCTCTCTCCGTTGTTTTAGGTATTTTATCGGGATTTTTTCGTGGTTGGCTTGATGATGCCATTCAGTTTTTATACACAACCATCAATTCCATTCCAAGTGTGTTGTTAATTGGTGCGTCGGTATTGATGGTTCAAGTGTATATGGCTAACCATGAAAGTGAATTTACAAGTTTGACGGTGCGTGCCGATATGCGCCTTTTGTTTTTGTGCATTATTTTGGGCATGACGAGTTGGACGGGGCTTTGTCGCTTGCTACGCGCTGAAACACTAAAGCTACGTGAAATGGAATATGTGCAAGCCGCTGTGTCGCTTGGCGTAAAACAACACACCATTTTGCTACGGCATATTTTGCCTAACGTGATGCACATTGTCCTTATTTCGATTGTGCTCGATTTTAGCTCACTTGTGCTGGCCGAAGCCGCGCTTTCCTACATTAATATTGGTGTGGATTCAAGCACCTATAGCTGGGGGAATATGATTAATGGTGCGCGTTTAGAAATGGCGCGTGAACCGATTGTATGGTGGTCACTGACTGCAGCGTTTCTATTTATGTTCGCTTTAGTATTAGCCGCAAACCTCTTTGCGCAAACCGTGCAAACTGCCTTTGATCCAAGACGCAGTCAGTAAATTGCTGATTCGTGTATAATCAGCCGCATTTTGTTTTACGTTGATATCAATTTTATGTGGCATTATGACTTTTGAAAAATCTACTATTCGCCGTCGCGGCATTTATTTACTTCCCAATTTATTCACCACAGGTGCTTTATTTTCGGGTTTTTACGCCATCACCTCAGCCATGAATGATCATTATGACATTTCGGTTGTCGCTATTTTTGTGGCGATGATTTTAGATGGTTTAGACGGACGGGTTGCGCGATTAACCAATACGCAAAGTGAATTTGGAGCGCAATACGACAGCTTGTCTGACATGGTCTCTTTTGCCGTTGCCCCTGCACTGGTGATGTATTTATGGGCATTTTCGACACTTGGAAAAGTAGGGTTATTTGCGGCATTTGTCCATACCGCTGGCGGCGCATTGCGTTTAGCGAGATTCAACACGCAACTCACCTCAGCGGATAAACGTTATTTTCAAGGCTTGCCAAGTCCCGCCGCAGCCGCTATTTTAGCGGGTTTTATTTGGCTTTGTTTAGAACATGGCTGGAGCATTGAAAGCATCAAATACGCAGCGTTAATATTAACCATTATTACTGGACTTTTGATGGTCAGTAATTTCCGTTATTCAAGCTTTAAAGAAATTGATTTAAAAGGTAAAGTCCCTTTCTTTGTGGCAATTTCGGTAATGCTCAGTATTGCGTTTGTCATGGCTCAACCGCAGACCATGCTATTTTTACTTTTCTTAGGCTATGCTATCTCAGGCCCTGTGGTTACGTTGATTATGCGTCGCAAAAGACTGCAAAGTCGCAAAGTCTAATTCTGTACCTCATTTTAAATTGGAATTATTATGAAAGATCAATTGATTATATTTGACACGACACTTCGTGACGGTGAACAAAGTCCGGGTGCGTCAATGACAAAAGATGAAAAAATTCGTATTGCTCGCGCCCTTGAACGCTTAAAAGTTAATATTATTGAAGCGGGTTTTCCCGCTGCGAGTGTAGGTGATTTTGAATCTGTGCAAGCCGTGGCGAACGTAATTAAAGACAGCACAGTTTGTGGTCTTGCGCGTGCACTTGACAAAGATATTGACCGCGCTGGTGAAGCACTAAAAGGCGCAAAACAATCACGTATTCACACGTTTATTGCTACCTCCCCAATTCACATGCAAATGAAACTCAATATGACGCCAGAGCAAGTCATAGAGCATGCCGTTAAAGCAGTGAAACGCGCAAGACAATATACCGATGACGTTGAATTTTCGCCTGAAGATGCAGGACGCTCCGACGAAGACTTTTTATGCCGTATTTTGGAAGCAGTGATTGATGCGGGTGCTCGTACACTCAATATTCCTGACACCGTTGGCTACAGCATTCCACAGCAATTTGGTGCGACCATTAAAAGTTTGATTGAACGCATTCCCAATTCAGACAAAGCCATTTTCTCCGTGCATTGCCATAATGATTTAGGTTTAGCGGTGGCGAACTCACTTTCTGCGGTCATGAACGGTGCACGACAAGTGGAATGTACCATTAACGGTTTAGGTGAGCGTGCAGGTAATGCGTCACTTGAAGAAATCGTCATGGCCGTCAAAACACGCCATGATATGTTCGATTGCCAAACACGCATTGATACACGCGAAATTTTGACGTGCTCAAAATTGGTATCGTCTATTACAGGTTTCCCTGTTCAGCCCAATAAAGCCATTGTAGGTGCAAATGCGTTCGCGCATGAAGCGGGCATTCATCAAGACGGTATTTTAAAAAGTCGTGAAACCTACGAAATTATGCGAGCTGAAGATGTGGGCTGGTCGGCAAATCGAATGGTTTTAGGCAAACATTCTGGTCGAAATGCGTTTAAAAGTCGCATTAACGAATTAGGATTTGAATTCGACAGCGAAGCGGAATTAAACGACGCTTTTGCGCGTTTCAAACAATTAGCCGACAAAAAACATGAAATCTTCGATGAAGATTTGCAAACATTAATTTCTGAAGCGTCCATTGATGTCGAAGATGAACACATTAAATTAGTGTCACTTAAAGTCTGCTCAGAAACGGGTGAAATCCCCAATGCAATAGTGACTCTGCGCGTCAATAACCAAGAAGTGACTGGACAATCAAAAGGCGGCGGCGTTGTAGATGCGACGCTCAAAGCCATTGAAAATTTAGTCAAATCTGACGCGTCACTTGAATTATATTCTGTCAACAATGTGACTAATGGCACAGATGCGCAAGGCGAAGTGACGGTTCGACTCGAAAAAGCAGGACGTATTGTCAATGGTTTAGGGGCGGATACCGATATTGTGACCGCGTCTGCTAAAGCCTATATTAATGCACTCAATAAATTGCTTAATGCCAATACGCGCCAGCATCCGCAAAAATCAGAAGTTTAATACACACAATCAATTCAAAGGGTATGGCGCACAAAAACGCTCTACCCTTTTTCATATTTGGAACATATCGGCCATTAAATAAACATAGAAGGTTCAGCGAATATGACATCAGCACGTCAAAAACAATCGGGTTTTACATTATTAGAATTACTTGTCGTTTTAGGTATTATCGCCATGCTTGCAGGGATTGTTGGCCCTCAAGTCATGAAACATTTAGGTGAGTCCAAAACAAAAGCCGCCAAAGTGCAAGTAGAAGATTTTTCTGCTGCCCTCGATATGTACAAACTTGATATGGGGAAATATCCTACCAGTGATCAAGGTTTGCAAGCCTTAATTGAAGCCCCAGAAGGCTCAAAACGCTGGAATGGCCCCTATTTACGCAAAGCCAAAACACCGCTCGATCCTTGGCAAAATGAATATCATTATGTGTCACCGGGAACGCACGGAAAATTTGATTTATTCACTTACGGCGCAGACGATAAAGAAGGCGGCGAAGGTGAAGATCAAGACATTAACAACTGGGAATAAATGCGCTTAAACGCAGGTTTTACGCTGCTTGAATTGCTGATTGTATTGAGCATTATGGTGCTTGGTTACAGTGCCATTTCCATTCATTTTTCTTCAGGCAACGACACCTTGGCACTTAAAGCCGCACCGCGTGACCTAGTTTCTGGTCTACGTTATGTACGCAGCCAAGCGATGTTATCGCACGAACAGTCCACGCTTGC
>JBDLQG010000009.1:0-21958 GCA_039800705.1 Pseudomonadota bacterium | reverse complement strand
AAAGTGGCCGATTATCCTTTCACGACACTCTACCCTAATTTAGGGGTGGTTCGTATTGATGAATTGCGCAGTTTTGTCATTGCTGACATTCCCGGTGTAATCGAAGGCGCGTCAGAAGGTGCGGGACTTGGCTTACAATTTTTAAAACATTTAGATCGCACAGGCTTACTCCTTCATATCATCGATATTGAGCCCTATGAAAGCAGTGAATCCCCTGTTTCAGCCGCACGTAAAATTATCGCTGAAGTCGAAAAATGGAATGATAATTTAGCCAATAAACCACGTTGGTTAATTTTGAATAAAGTCGATCGCGTACTTGATGAAGAACTCGATGCGCATTGCCAAGAAATTATTGATGCGCTAAATTGGACGGCTCCTGTATTTAAAATTGCCGCCATTAACGGTCAAGGGACGCGCGAGTTAATGTTTGCCATTATGGAGTTTTTAGAAGCACAGCGGCAGGTTAAAAAAAATGAACAGTCGTGAGAATTTTAAAAAAGCGAAACGTATTGTCGTCAAAATTGGCAGCTCACTTCTCACCAAAGGAGGCAAAGGCTTAGATAAAACCGCGATTGCACAATGGGTTGAGCAAATGGCATCACTGCGAAAATTGGGCATTGATGTGATTTTAGTTTCTTCTGGTTCTGTGGCGGAAGGCGTTTGGCGATTGGGACTTAAAGCACGTCCAACAACCCTTCATGAACTCCAAGCCGCCGCCGCTGTCGGGCAAATGGGACTTGTTCGTGTGTTTGATGATACCTTTCAGCAACACGACCTTCATGCGTCGCAAGTATTATTAACGCACGATGACTTATCCAATCGCCAGCGTTACTTGAACGCTCGTAGTACGCTTTTAACGTTACTACAATTTGGCGTCGTGCCTGTCATTAACGAAAATGACACCGTTGCAACCGAAGAAATCCGTTTTGGTGATAATGATACACTAGCGGCACTTGTGGCTAATTTAGTTGAAGCTGATTTACTTCTGATTCTCACGGATCAACAAGGTTTATTTACAGCCGACCCCAGTATTCACACTGATGCCACGTTAATTTCTCAAATTAACGTCAATGATGAACGCTTAGAAAGCATGGCAGGAGAAAGTCGTAGCGGCCTTGGACGAGGCGGTATGTCAACTAAAGTGAGTGCTGCGCGACTTGCTGCTCGCTCTGGTGCGGCAACAGTCATTGCGGCAGGCGCGACAAACAATGTGATTCAAGCGATATTAAACGGTGATGTCATCGGCACGCATTTTCTACCTGATATTGAACCTCTGCTTGCGCGTAAACGCTGGCTTGCCGGACAACTGCAAGTAAAAGGTCAGCTTGTACTCGATAATGGCGCAGTAGAGATGCTCAAACATAACGGAAAAAGTTTACTCGCCGTTGGCGTAAAATGGGCAACGGGACAGTTTGAGCGTGGCGAATTAGTATCCTGTTTAGATCAAAATGGTGTAGAAATCGCACGAGGTTTAGTCAATTACGGCAGCGAAGAAACCCAAAAGATTGCAGGAAAAAGTAGCACAGATTTTCAGGTGATACTTGGCTACGCAGACGATTTAGAACTTATACACCGTGATAACTTGGTATTAATGTAAACATGACAAATGTTGAAATTCTGGGGTATTTTGCCGCAACGCTAACCACCCTCTCCTTTTTACCACAAGCCATGTTAACACTGCGCACACGCGATACAGAATCTCTGTCACTGAGTATGTATAGTGCTTTTACGCTGGGTGTGTTTTGTTGGCTAATTTATGGCATTTATACCGATAATAACGTCATTATTTTCGCAAACAGTATTACGTTTGTCTTAGCTTCGTTGATTTTGAGTTTTAAACTTTACAATACTTTTTTTAAAGCACCACGCTCGCAATCAACTAAAACAAGACGAACACAACGCAAAAAACGTAAAAACCGTTATCAATAAAAAATAAACATAAAAAAAAACCGCCCATCAAGTAATTCTCTCAAGGGCGGCTTTTTTGCGGTTAGAAAAATGCTTAAACTACGTCAAGCATTGCGTTTAATGCTTCTTTAGCGAGTTTAGCGTCTTTTTCTGACACAGAAATTTGATTCACGACATGACCTTCAACTAAATTTTCGAGTACCCACGCTAAATGCTGTGGATCCGTTCTAAACATAGTGGAGCACATGCACAGCATTGGTGACATAAAATGGACGTTTTTTCCTTCAGCTTGACTTTCTTCATGTAGACGATTGACCAAATTAAGTTCAGTTGCTACCAGCCAGCGACTTCCTGCTTCTGATGCACGCACTGTTTTTAAAATAAACTCGGTTGAGCCAACATAATCGGCTTTTTGACAAACTTCAAAACATGCTTCAGGGTGAGCAATAATTTTAGTTTCAGGGAATTGCACCAGAAAATTATCAATATGCTCAGGCTTGAACATTTGATGTACCGAGCAAAAACCATCCCATAGAATCATTTTTGCTTTTTTAATTTGCTCCGCAGTAAGTCCGCCCATCGGTTTAGTGAAGTCCCAAACAACCATATCCTCTAAGGGCATCCCCATGCGAAACGCGGTATTTCGCCCTAAATGTTGATCTGGGAAAAATAACACTTTTTCACGGCGATCAAAACTCCACTCCAAAATTTTCTGCGCGTTTGATGACGTACAAACAATACCGCCATGTTCGCCACAAAATGCTTTTAAATCTGCAGCGGAATTAATATAAGTCACTGGCGTAACTTCGTTCTCAACATCAAGTACTTGGGCAAGCTCACTCCAACATTGATTCACCTTCATCAAATTGGCCATATCCGCCATTGAGCACCCTGCAGCTAAATCAGGCAAAATGGCAATTTGCTCAGGACGAGAGAGAATATCTGCTACTTCTGCCATAAAATGCACACCGCAAAACACAATATATTCTGCTGTTGATTGCGCGGCATCTTTCGAAAGTTTAAGTGAATCCCCCGAAAAATCGGCATGCTTGAACACTTCATTGCGTTGATAGTGATGACCTAAAATGACACAACGCTCACCTAATTTCGCTTTAGCAGCCACAATCCGTTCATCACATTCTTCATCGCTTAACGCGGCATAATCATAAATGGGTAATGTCATCTTATTTAACTCGTTGTTTTAAATATAAAAGGGTTAACACTTATTCGTCACTATAAGAACTGTAATGACTTGGATTTGCACAATTTTGGAACCGTGAATACTGCCCTTGGAACATTAAACGCACCGTACCTAAAGGTCCATTTCTCTGTTTTCCAATAATTAATTCTGCTGTACCTTTTTCTGGACTGTTTTCATTATAAACTTCATCACGATAAATAAATAAAATCAAATCCGCATCTTGCTCAATCGCCCCCGAATCACGCAAATCGGACATAACGGGACGTTTATTTGGACGCTGCTCTAAATTACGATTCAACTGTGAAAGTGCGATGACTGGTACGTTTAATTCTTTCGCTAATGCTTTTAAGCCGCGTGAAATATCTGAGATTTGCTGCACACGACTTTCACCACTGGTTGGCGATTGCATCAACTGCAAATAATCCACGACCACAAGACCTAATTGACCATGTTCACGCGCAAGACGTCGTGCGCGAGCACGAACTTCGCTTGGCGAGAGCGCAGCACTGTCATCAATAAAAATTTTCGTACTATTTAGCATAGTCAGTGCCATAGTGAGTCGCGGCCAATCATTATCGTCTAGGTCGCCAGAACGTACACGCTGCTGCTCAATCCCCCCAAGTGAGGACATCATACGCATCACAATGGCATCACCGGGCATCTCTAAACTAAATACTGCAACGGGTTTTTGACCTTTAATCGCAAAATTTTCAGCAATATTCATCGCTACCGTTGTTTTACCCATCGAAGGACGACCCGCGACAATAATCAAATCAGCTGGCTGTAGACCCGACGTCAACGCATCCAAATCATCAAAACCGGTGGATGCACCAGTAATCGTCCCTTTATTTTCAGCAAGTAACTCAATCTTATCGATGGTTTTCTTTGCTAAAGCACGAATCCCCACAAACCCCGAATCGCTTGCTTTATGATTTTGCTCGGCAATTTTGAATACCTGCTGCTCTGCAATTTCAAGCAATTCCTCCGTTGTACGACCCTCAGTTTGATACACTGAACTCGCAATCGTTGTCCCTGCTTGAATTAACTGACGTAAAATGGATTTGTCGCGCACAATATTGGCATACGCCTCAACATTCGTCGCGCAAGGCGTGTCTTTGGATAAAACAATCAGATAAGACAATCCACCAACAGATTCCAAATCACCTAATGACTTTAATGACTCAGATAAGGTAATAATATCAAACGGAATTTGCTGCTCAGCTAATTGGGAAATAGCGCGATAAATTAACTTATGCGAACGTAAATAAAAATCACCTTCAGAAAGTTTGTCCGCCACCGCGTCCCAAGCACTATTCTCAATAATCAGCGATCCTAAAACAGATTGTTCTGCATGAATAGAATTGGGGGGCGTTTTTAGACCATCAAGCACAGGATCACGCTCAAGTAAATAACTCTCAGACATCGTTGCTCAGTATATTAGCTCAATCAATACAGCGAAAAAAAGCGCGGTTTAATTTTCAAACCACGCTTCAGTTGTTCTTTTATTATTTTTATTTTTTAGGATATTTCGGTGAGAAGTTTAGCAGAATTTTTCACGCTAAACTACATTGACATTCCCTTAAAAAATCGCTATCAATTTTTGTATTGACCTTGTTTTTTCACATTAACGTCCACATAATGATTCGTGTGCAAACGCACATTTATCTTTTAAAACAACAGCAATTTTGGAGTGTACACCATGGCAGTTTCATTAAGTAAAGGCGGTAATGTTAATTTAAGTAAAGAAACCCCCAACCTCAACAAATTGATCGTTGGTCTTGGGTGGGACGCGCGTGCAACCGATGGCGCTGCTTTTGATTTAGATAGTAATGCTTTTCTTGTGAAAGCAGACGGCAAAGTGCGCAGTGACAGCGATTTTTGTTTTTACAATAATAAAACAGTGGCGGGTGGTGCTGTTCAACACACCGGTGACAATACAACCGGTGCGGGCGATGGCGATGATGAAACCATCAAGGTAGAACTATCAAAAATTCCTGCTGAATTAGATAAAATTGTATTTTGTGTGACTATTCATGAAGGCGAAATTCGCAAACAAAATTTTGGTCAAGTACGCAATGCCTATATTCGCGTTATTAACGAAGAAGGCGGCGCAGAACTTGCGCGTTATGATTTAAGTGAAGATGCGTCAGTGGAAACGGCCATGATTTTCGGGGAACTTTATCGCAACGGCGGTGACTGGAAATTCCGTGCAGTAGGACAAGGTTTTGCTGGTGGTCTTGCGCCTCTTGCGACATCTTTTGGTGTTAACGTCTAGGAAACACAATGGCTATTAATCTCGAAAAAGGGCAAAAAATTTCACTTGCCAAAGAATCAGGCACGACACTGACAAAAGTTGTCATGGGTTTAGGGTGGGATGCAAAGCAAAATGAAAAAAAAGGTGGTCTTCTAGGTGGCTTGTTTGGTGGCGGATCGAGTGAAGTGGACATCGATTTAGACGCGTCATGTATCTTATTTGCTGGTGAAAAACCCGTTGACGCAGTGTATTTTGGTCAGCTCAAAAGTAAAGACGGCAGTATTCTTCATACTGGCGATAACCGCACTGGCGCAGGTGATGGCGATGATGAACAAATTATTGTCGATTTAACGCGTGTTCCTGAAAGCATCACGGCGTTAGTTTTCACCGTCAATTCATTTACAGGACAAACGTTTGATGCGGTGGCTAATGCCTACTGTCGCTTGCTCAATGGTGACAATCAAAGTGAAGTGGCACGCTACACGCTCACCTCTCAAGGTTCACATACGGCGCAAATTATGGCAAAAGTCTACCGCCATAATGGTGAATGGAAAATGCACGCCATTGGTGAAAATGGGACTGGACGCACCATCAATGATTTGTTTACACAAATCACCCCGTATTTATAACGGCTAACGATAATGAAAAAAATTGCAGCATTACTACTTACGTTGGCAGGACTACATGCAACAGCGTATGGCGAAGAAATTGGTGAAGTGACTACCGTTTTTAAACTGCTGAGTCCCAATAGTAAAATTGTCATTGAGGCATTTGATGATCCCGACGTAGCGGGGGTGACGTGTCACGTTTCCAAAGCAAAAACAGGGGGCATTAAAGGTGCTGTCGGTTTAGCCGAAGACCCTTCTGAAGCGTCGATTGCCTGCCGTCAAATGGGGCCTATTGATACAAGTAAAATGGCAGATTTAAAAAATGGCGACGTCGTTTTCAAAGAAAATCGCTCGCTTATTTTCAAAACACTCCAAGTAGTTCGTTTTTTCGATAAGAAACGCAATGTCCTCATCTACCTTGTCTACAGTGATAAACTCATTGACGGTTCCCCTAAAAATTCTATTTCAACTGTGCCCATTATGAAGTGGAATTAATCCCTTTACTTTTAAGCGGTGAAACATACTTCATCGCTTAAAAGACCGTCAAATTATCTCGTCGTTTAATCCCTCTTGAAAATCACGCTTTTTTAAAATCACTCAATTCTAGTTGGTAATTTCGAGTACTGCCATTCAAATCCCAAATCCATGTGGCATATAGTATTTTTATAGGTCAATAATTATGCTATTCTAGGCGACGAATTTTTTAATGATAGCCGACTAGTAAACAGACGGCTGTTGCCCATAAATGGACGCCTGACAGCGAGTGGACATGACAGAATCAAATCAAGCAACAATTCAAGCCATTTTAACTGAATTAAAAGATAAAAAAGGCGCATTACTTCCCATTTTGCACGCTGTGCAAAATGCGCTGAGTTATATACCCCCTGAAAGCGTTCCAACTATAGCGGATGCGCTCAACCTTTCACGCGCAGAAGTGCATGGTGTAATTAGCTTTTATCATTACTTCCGCGACACGCCAGCAGGCAAACATACTGTGCGTATTTGCCGCGCAGAATCATGTTTAGCGATGGAAGGGGGTGCATTAGAGCATCACATTAAAGAAAAATTGGGCGTGGATTATCACGAAACCACGGCAAATGGTAATTTCTCACTTGAAGCCGTTTACTGTCTTGGCAACTGTGCATGTTCCCCTGCCATTCAAATTGATAACGATATTCATGGTCGTGTGTCACCCCAAGGATTTGATGAAATTATTGCTGAATTAGGAGCATCTGTATGAGTATCACTGTTTATGTACCGTGCGATTCAAGCGCAGTTTCTTTAGGTGCAAATCGCGTCGCTAACGCAATCACGCAAGAAGCGCAGAAACGGGGTATTGACATTAAGTTAGTACGCAATGGTTCGCGCGGCATGTATTGGCTTGAGCCAATGGTAGAAGTGGCAACCGAAAAAGGCCGCATTGCTTTTGGGGCAGTCAACACTAGCGATGTTGCAAGTTTGTTTGATGCGGATTTTTTGCATGGTGGATCACACGCTCTTTCTTTAGGTCTGACTGAAGAACTCCCCTATTTCAAAAAACAACAACGTTTAACATTTGCTCGCGTTGGCATTACCGATCCTGTCAGTGTCGAAGATTACATTGCCCATGATGGCTATCGTGGATTGAAAAATACGCTTGCCTTAAGTCAAGCCGACGTTGTCAAACATGTCAGTGACTCCGGTTTGCGTGGTCGCGGTGGTGCGGCATTTCCAACAGGCATTAAATGGAACACCGTATTAAATACCCCATCGGAGCAAAAATATATTATTTGCAACGCCGATGAAGGCGACTCGGGTACTTTTTCTGATCGTATGATTATGGAAGGTGATCCACTTGTTTTAATTGAAGGCATGACCATTGCAGGCTTAGCCGTTGGAGCGACGCAAGGTTATATCTATTTGCGTATTGAATACCCACACGCCTATGAAATTTTAAATACCGCCATTGCAAACGCTTATGCGGCAGGCTATTTAGGTGAGAACATTCAAGGTAGCGGACGTGCATTTCACTTAGAAGTACGTCAAGGCGCTGGCGCTTACGTCTGCGGTGAAGAAACGTCATTAATGGAAAGTTTGGAAGGTAAACGCGGTCTTGTTCGCTTCAAGCCACCACTGCCAGCTATTAGCGGTTTATTTGGCAAACCAACGGTTGTTAATAACGTCATTTCACTTGCCTCTGTGCCTATTATTTTAGATAAAGGCGGCGATTTTTATCGTGACTTTGGTATGGGGCGCTCACGCGGCACATTGCCACTACAATTAGCCGGTAATTTGAAACACCCCGGTTTGGTGGAATTGGCTTTTGGCGTCACGTTACGCGAAATACTTTATGATTTTGGTGGTGGTAGCGCAACAGGAAGACCTATTCGCTCCGTACAAGTAGGCGGCCCTTTAGGTGCCTATTTACCTGAATCACAATTTGATACACCACTCGATTACGAAGCCTTTACGGAAATTTGGGCCGTTTTAGGTCACGGTGGCATCGTTGCATTTGATGACAGTGTTGATATGGCTGAAATGGCTAAATACAGTATGGAATTCTGTGCAGAAGAATCATGTGGTAAATGTACACCTTGCCGTATTGGAGCCACACGAGGTCATGAAGTCATGACAGACATTGTAAATAAACGCGATTTAGATAAAAACATCCCTCTTCTACGTTCATTATGCGACACAATGCTTAACGGCTCATTGTGTGCGTTAGGTGGCATGACCCCCTATCCTGTATTGAGTGCGTTAAATCATTTCCCTGAAGATTTTGGTATTAGCGCTGAGCATCACGCAGCTTAAAATAATAATAAGGACACTTAAAAATGAGCATTGATAAAGATAAAGATTACGGCACACCTGTCAGTACATCTACTGACATGGTCAATTTAGAAATTGACGGTTTTAAAGTTACCGCGCCAGCAGGAACTTCGGTGATGCGTGCGGCAGCCAGTATTGGCATTGAAATTCCAAAACTGTGTGCCACAGATAGTGTTGAGCCTTTTGGTTCATGTCGCCTTTGCGTTGTACAAGTAGAAGGTGGACGCGGTTTACCTGCATCATGTACAACTCCGATTTGGGAAGGCATGAAAGTCGTCACTCAAAATCAAAAATTAGCTGATGTGCGTCGCGGCGTGATGGAACTTTATATTTCAGATCACCCGCTTGATTGCTTAACTTGCTCGGCTAACGGTGATTGTGAACTGCAAGATATGGCTGGCGCTGTTGGTCTTCGTGAAGTGCGCTACAGACCCGTTGCGACACATTTGAATGCAACAAAAGACACTACTAACCCCTATTTCACGTTTGATCCTAGTAAATGTATCGTCTGTTCACGTTGCGTTCGTGCCTGTGAAGAAACACAGGGAACGTTTGCATTGACGATTGATGGTCGCGGCTTTGATTCAAAAGTGTCTCCTGGGCAAAATGAAGATTTTTTAAGCTCTGAATGCGTATCATGTGGCGCCTGTGTTCAAGCCTGCCCTACCGCGACATTGATGGAAAATAATGTCATTGAAAATGGCCAGCCTGAACATGCGATTGTGACCACTTGTGCTTACTGTGGCGTTGGCTGTTCTTTCCGCGCGGAAATGAAAGGTGAACAAGTCATTCGTATGGTGCCACATAAAGACGGCAAAGCGAATCACGGACATTCATGCGTAAAAGGACGTTTTGCGTTTGGTTATGCCACACATAAAGACCGTATTACGACGCCCATGATTCGCGCAAGCATTGAAGATCCGTGGAAAGAAGTGAGCTGGGAAGAAGCAATTACTCATGCCGCTTCAGAAATGAAACGTATCCAAGCCAAATATGGCAAAGACTCTATTGGTGGGATTACTTCTTCACGCTGTACAAATGAAGAAACGTATTTGGTTCAAAAACTTATTCGTGCTGGATTTGGTAATAATAATGTCGATACCTGCGCTCGCGTTTGTCACTCACCCACAGGTTATGGATTAAAACAAACGTTTGGCGAATCATCAGGCACACAAGATTTTGATTCTATTAGAAAATCAGACGTTATCGTTGTTATTGGTGCCAATCCAACAGATGGTCATCCTGTATTTGGTTCCGCAATGAAAAAACGTTTGCGTCAAGGCGCAAAATTAATCGTCGTAGATCCACGCGAAATTGATATCGTCAGAACACCTCATGTAGAGGCAAGCCATCATTTGAAATTGCGCCCAAGTACAAACGTCGCATTAATCAATGCGTTTGCACACGTTGTCGTGTCTGAAAACTTAGTGGATGAAGATTTTGTAAATGCACGCTGCGACGTAGCATCATTCAATAAATGGCGTACCTTTATAGCAGACGCGCGTCACGCGCCTGAAGCAACGGAATCGATAACTGGCGTACCAGCAGACGAAATTAGAGCTGCCGCACGATTGTATGCAACAGCCAAAAATGCAGCTATTTACTACGGCTTAGGCGTAACTGAGCACAGCCAAGGTTCAACCATGGTGATTGGGATTGCTAACTTAGCCATGGCAACGGGCAATTTGGGTCGTGATGGTGTGGGCGTGAATCCTCTTCGCGGACAAAATAACGTACAAGGTTCGTGTGATATGGGTTCATTTCCTCATGAGTTCCCTGGATACCGCCACGTTTCGGATGTAGCAACACACGCCATGTTTGAAGATGAATGGAAAGCACCGTTAAGCAACGAACCGGGGTTGCGCATTCCAAATATGTTCGATGCTGCTTTAGACTCAACCTTTATGGGGCTTTACGTTGAAGGTGAGGATATAGCGCAATCAGATCCAGATATTACGCATGTTCATGCGGCGCTTCGTGCAATGGAATGTGTCATTGTTCAAGATATTTTCTTGAACGAAACAGCGAAATTCGCACACGTTTTCTTACCGGGTGCATCCTTCCTCGAAAAAGACGGTACGTTTACCAATGCTGAGCGTCGTATTTCACCGGTGCGTAAAGTCATGCGTCCACTTGCTGGCTACGCGGATTGGGAAGTCACACAAATGCTATCAAATGCACTTGGTTATCCCATGAATTACGCTGATCCATCTGAAATTATGGACGAAATTGCACGTTTAACGCCAAGTTTCCATGGTGTTAGCTATTCAAAAATTGATGAACTCGGTAGCGTGCAGTGGCCTTGTAATGACGAAACACCTGATGGCACCCCTATTATGCATACAGAAGAATTTATGCGTGATAATGGCAAAGGGTTGTTCATGCTGACTGAATTTGTGGCAACACGAGAAAAAGTCACGCCAATGTTCCCACTAATTTTAACCACGGGTCGTATTTTGGCGCACTATAACGTAGGTGCACAAACACGCCGTACAGAAAATGTGGCATGGCATCTTGAAGATATCTTGGAAATTCATCCACATGATGCTCAAGATCGTGGGATTAATAACAATGATAAAGTCAGCATCAAAAGTCGTGTTGGTGAAACAGTATTGCATGCGCTAGTCACAGACCGAGTACAACCGGGTGTCGTTTATACAACATTCCATCATCCAGAATCTGGTGCGAATGTAATTACGACAGATAACAGTGATTGGGCAACCAACTGTCCTGAATATAAAGTGACGGCAGTGCAAATCACCAAAGTGACTCAACATTCACAGTGGCAAGAAGGCTATCGCGCCTTTAGTGAAAATCAGCTTGATTTATTAGCGCAAGCTTCGCATGGCTAACGACGCCTTATTGTCATCGGTTTTAGAATTGGGCTGGTCGAGTTATCAGTCCGTTTCAGTCGATCGCTGGCAAAATGGTGTTGCAACACACGTTGATGATTTTGTTGCCGAGGAAGTCCCCGTTGTTTTAATGTACAACGGGGTTTCACATGTTGTGATGCTTGCAACACCAACAAATTTGGACGATTTTGCACTCGGTTTTAGTTTAACTGAGGGCATTATTGCGCAGGCATCAGAACTGCAATCAGTAAAAGTCTATCAACGCGCTAATGGCGTTGAAGTTCAACTAAAAATTCCTGAAGAGCGATTCCAAGGATTAGCCAGTAAAGGCCGTAATTTAACAGGGCGCACTGGCTGTGGTTTATGCGGTGCAACAACATTAAAACAAGCGATTAAATCACCGCGCTGGGTGCAAAGTGATTTAAACATTACCGCATCGCAACTTACCAGCGCACTAAATGCTCTGCCAATGCAACAAAAACTCAATCAATTAACAGGCGCTATTCATGCGGTCGCATGGGTAAATCCAGAAGAGGGAATGGTTGAATTGCGTGAAGATGTCGGAAGACACAACGCACTTGATAAACTCATTGGTGCATTGCTCAAACGTAATACCGATTTTACGAGCGGATTTATGGTGACAACTAGTCGTGCAAGTTATGAAATGGTACAAAAAGCAACAGCCGTTGGCGTATCAATTTTAGTGGCGATTTCAGCACCAACAGCATTAGCAATTCGTCTAGCACAAGAATCCGGATTAACATTGATCGGATTTGCGCGAGAGTCTTCTTGCGTTATTTATAGTCATCCACAACGATTTACAGAGTAGAAAATTATGAGTTCAAATATTGATACATTAGTGAAAATGGCCAATGACATCAGCAATTTTTTCAACGCTGATCCAGACAAAGAAATCGCCGTTGAAGGCATAAGAAATCATATCGCAAAATCATGGGATATACGCATGCGCAAAGCCATTATTACGCATTTAACGCAACATGATGGTGAAGGTTTATCGCCTTTAGCAAAAACGGCCATTAGCCGTATTACTGTTTAAGTTACCGAAGGAATGGCTGAAAGTAATTTCTGCGTATAGGCGTGTTGTGGTTGCGTAAGTATCTGCGCAACCGCGCCCTTTTCTACAATTTTACCTCGATACATCACCGCCACCTCATCTGCAATCTCAGACACAACCGCTAAATCGTGCGTGATAAATAGGTAACTCATCCCCTGCTCTTCTTGAAGTGTTTTAAGCAATTTGATAATTTGTGATTGCACAGACACATCTAAAGCACTTGTCGGTTCATCGCAAATAATCACTTTAGGCTCAACAGCAAGCGCTCGAGCAATACAAATACGCTGACGTTGACCGCCTGAAAATTCGTGTGGATAACGATACATCGCCTCTTCAGGTAATTCGACGCGTTGCAGTAATTTTCGCACACGCACTTCACGCTCACTTGCCGGCATTTCAGGCCGCAATGCACTTAATCCTTCTGCAATAATGTCACCAACGAGTAAACGAGGATTCATTGAAGAAAAGGGATCTTGAAAAACAATTTGCATAGCAGCTCGTTCTTGACGAAGCGATTCACTCGACAAATTGTGAAAAGCAATACCATCTAAAAATACTTCACCGCCATTGAAGGGAATTAAATGGAGCAATGCTTTACCTAACGTGGTTTTTCCGCAACCCGATTCACCAACCAACGCCAATGTTTTTCCACGCTGCAAAGTAAAGCTCACATCATCTACCGCGCGAACGTAATCGACAATACGTTTAAAAATACCCTTGCGAATAGGATAAAAACACGAAAAATGTCGTACTTCAAGAAATGACTTTGCATCCGGCTTCATTGCTCTCGATTCGCAACTTTGCATCGATGGCAGCGCGGCAATTAATTTTTGGGTATATGGATGCTTAGGGTTATCGAATATAGCTTGCGCTTGCCCTACTTCGACAATTTTTCCTTTTTGCATGACCGCTACACGCTGCGCAATACTGGCGACAAGCGCTAAATCATGACTAATAAGCCAAAGCGCCATCCCCGTCTTTTTTTGAATGGATTTCAATAAATCTAAAATTTGCGCTTGAATGGTTACATCTAAAGCGGTGGTAGGCTCGTCGGCAATCAGCAAATCGGGTTGACCTGCAAGTGCCATTGCAATCATGACGCGCTGGCGCTGACCACCAGAAAGCTGATGTGGATAATCATTGACGCGCCTTGCCGCATTTGGCAGTTCAACTTGCTCTAGCAGTTCAATTACACGCTGTGTTATCGATTGTTTAGGTAAATTAAAATGTAACTTAATGACTTCAGCAATTTGTGCTCCAATTTTCATCACGGGATTGAGTGAGGCAATCGGGTCTTGAAAAATAATTGCAATTCGTCTTCCACGTACTTTGCACCATTCTTGCTCTGAAAAATGCGCTAAATTATCATTTTGCAAAATCATAACCGCGCTATCTACCACCGCGTTATAGGGCAAAATATTGAGCGCAGCGAGCGCTGTCATCGATTTACCCGAGCCAGACTCGCCAACTAAAGCAAATGTTTCCCCTGCGTGAATCTCAAAGCTAATTTTATCGACCACACTGACGTCATTAAACTTCACTGTTAAGTCTTTAACAGCAAATAAACTGACCGCTTGATTCATTTCAAAACCGTATTAATAAACAAAGCGATTTGCTCAATTTCTTCAATGCAAACACTATGCTCCATCACATAGTCATGCCACTCAATAGGGTACCCTAGCGCTTTCAAACCGTCGTATGCGGCCTTGCCCATTTCAACAGCCACCACAGAATCAATGATGCCATGCGACATGAAAATAGGTGTATTGTTATTTGCCGGTGCGCGTTGCGTTGGCAAACTATTTAATGTTGGCAAGTAAGCAGACAATGCAATAATTCCTGCAAGTTGCTCAGGATAACGTAAACCAGCATGCAATGCTAAAACGCCTCCTTGAGAAAAACCGACAAGGAGAATATTGCGAGCAGGAATGCCTCGATCAATTTCTTTTTGAATTAATTGATTGACTAGAAGAGTAGAACGCTCAATACCTGCCACATCCACTTCTCGCTGCAGTTCATCCATACTTAAAACATCATACCATGCCCGCATTTCCATACCACGATTCACCGTAATGGCCTGCACGGGTGCATGTGGAAAAATGAATCGAATACTTGAGGAATCAATTAAGTTCAGTTCTGGTACAATCCCCTCAAAATCATGACCATCCGCGCCTAGTCCATGCAGCCATATAACCGAATATTTGTGTGTCGAACTTGCTGGAATTTGAACGCTTTGTAGTGCATTAGCATTTTTTTCTGTCATAAAAAACCCAAGAATAAGTAAAATAAAAAACGTTCGAATTAATATAACGCGCGACGTCAATTTGCAACACGCTAATGTGAGGTTGATACAAATAAATCATCATAACGATGAGCAGTTAATTCGGGCGTTTCCGTCATTAAACCACCAATGACAGCGAGCAAATCAGCACCTGCATGAAGTAAATCATGCCCATTTTCAGGCAAAATCCCCCCAATCGCAACAATAGGCAGCGTTACCTTTTTTTTTGCCTTCGTCAATGTTTCTAACGTCGCAGGAGTCGCTAGTGGCTTAGAAGTTGAAGCAAAAAACCTGCCAAAAGCCACATAATTGGCTCCTTGTGTTTGCGCCTCAATAGCGCGATTGACATCATTGTAACAAGACACACCAATAATGGCGTTTTTTCCTAAATAAGCTCTGGCTTGCTCAACACTTCCGTCATTTTCACCTAAATGAACACCATCCGCCCTAACAGCTAACGCTAACGCTATATCATCGTTAATTAACAACGGAACGTGAAATCGATGGCAAAGTTGCACTAATTCTTTCGCAAGCAATGGCGCGTCAATTGGTTTTTTATCACGATATTGCACAACCCGTGCACCGCCTCTCAAAACGGCATGCGTTTGCGCCAAAATAGCGTCAATAGTTTGGTTTTCTGTGTGCGTAATGGCATAAAGTCCATTTTTAGGCATGGGCAACATGGCCAGTTATCTCCAAAATAATCGGTTTGGATTCACTTGGCCGCCACCGGTTTGATAAGCACTTTGCAAACTATGCCATGTATATTCTTGCGCGTCATTGACGGCTTGAATGGAGGGAACGCCAAGCGCTAATAAGGAAGCGATACTTGAGGCAAGCGTACAACCTGACCCATGATAGCGCAACGGCAACCGCGCCCATGTATAACTTTCATGATAATTTGTGCTGAAAAGTTGATTAACAACGCTTTCCGTGTTTTCATCGCCACCTGTCACTAAAACGTTTTCAGCTCCCAGCTCAAGCAAACGTGTCCCACACGCTTTAACATCATCTAATTGAGTTAAACGTTTAGCCTCTTGGACATTTGGCGTTAAAACGGTTGTTAGCGGCAGCAATAATGTTCGAATTGTGTCAATTAATACGGTGTCGGCCAATGATTTACCTCCACCAGCCGTCAGTATGGGATCTAAAACAACAGGAATCAGGGGGAATTTTTGTATAATTTCATGAATAGCATGCGCCACTTCGATATGTCCAATTAAGCCAATTTTAAACGCATGAACGGGCATGTCGCGCAGTAAAATATCGGCTTGTTGCACGATATTTTCTGGATTCTGCGGCATAACTTTTGCTACATTTGCTGTATCCTGTGCAGTGAAACACGTAATAACACTTGCCGCATGACATTGGTGACTCACAATGGTTTCAATGTCCGCTTGAATGCCTGCGCCACCACTGGGATCATGCCCTGAAAATGAAACAACAACGGGGCGTTGCATATGATTCATAAACTCTATTTTCCTTCGTGTTGATTGTTTGATGTCATTACAAAAAAAGGCATTGCTACCGATAACGATACATAAAGCCTATTATAATAGTCATATTCAGTTTTTAGCGTGTTAAAGTGCGCAAAAATTAAAATTTGTTTATGACAACTCATTGCGATTTTATAGATTTTAACCCTTAAATGTGAATTAACATGCTTACGAATCAAGAATATGTCCTTACCGATACGGATTTGATCGTTTCAAAAACAGACTTAAAAGGCATCATTACCTACGCGAATGATGATTTAATTCGTATTGGTGGCTATCCCAAAAGTGAATTAATTAATTCACCTCACAGTATTTTGCGTCACCCTGATATGCCGCAAGCCGTTTTTGCTGATTTATGGAAAACACTCGAGTCGGGACGCGCATGGACTGGGGTTGTTAAAAATAATATCAAAAATGGCGGATTTTATTGGGTTCGCGCTAATATCATGCCCGTTTTTGAGAACGGAAAAATTATCGGTTATTTATCCGTTCGCAGTAAAGCATCGGCAAGTGAAATTGCTCAAGCTAGCACTTTATATCAAGAAATAAAAAGTGGCAAAAGCCGCATTAAACTTGATGGCGGTGAAGTCATTGTACCGAGTTTCAGTCAATTTTTTGCTCGACTATTCAATCACGCCTCAATTAAAACAAAATTAAATACATTAGTTGTCACATCCTTAATTTTATTCGCAAGTATTGCAGGATATAGCAATTATGTATTAACAAATCTTCAATCATTTTCACAAGAAAATATGCAAAATGTAGAAATACACGCCAAAGGGGTAAATCTATCCAGAACAATTGAAGTGGAATATGAAGATCAAATTCAAGAATTCAAAAATGCTTTATTGCGTGGCCAAGACCCCGCGATGTTTGTCAAGTCTGTCAACGCATTTGATGCAAGGGGCAAAAAAATTACGGATAATTTAATTGCACTCACCAATTTAATACGAGATATTCCGGAAAAAGACGTTTTAGATTTAACTGATGCAGCACTGAAAAATCATCACGATTTAATGATAAAGTACCACACCGCACTCAATCTTTATCAAACTGATAATATTCACAGTATTCTCGTTGTCGATAACCTAGTAAAAAACGTAGATGACGAATTTGTTCAAAACATTGATAAATTAGTGAATTTTCATCAAAATCAAATTGATACACATATTCGTGAAAATCAACTGCGTTCAACACAGGTGATGATGCAATTTCATCACAACATTATTGTGTTTGGTGTGATCGCTGTATTACTGTATCTCGTTTGGTCAACACTTACCCTACTCAGTATCTTGCACCCAATCAAACACGCTACGCAAATGCTAACGCAAGTATCTGAAGGAAACTACATTCCCGTTAACGAATTTTCTAAAAATGAACTTGGCAGTATTATGCAAGGCATTAAAATGATCGGCATTAAATTTGGTTTTGAAGCCGCAGAAGATCAACGTACGGCAAGAGAGATGCTTCGCATTAAACAAGCGCTTGATGAAGTTCGTATGCCCGTCACGCTTGCAAATAGTCAACGTGAACTGGTTTACATGAATGTCGCCGCTAAAATGTTGTGGACAGAAATGAGCGATGAGTTATCAAAACGTATTCCCAATTTTTCAATCGAAGGGATGTTTGGTCAGCGAATTTCAAATTATTTAGAAACGCAAGAAGATCAAATGATGTTTAGTGAGCAAACCAAAGCCCCCAAAATTATGTATGTTAATTTGGGTGGAAAAAAACTACGTTTAACCGTTATTTCTGTTTATGATGAGCAGAATAATTATGTGGGTCGTGCCACACAATGGAAAAATATTACCGTTGAATCAACGATGGAAGATCAGATTTCAAAAATTGTTGAAGACGCCATCAGTGGCAATTTTAGAAACCGCGTGAGAGTTGACGCAAAAGGTGGTTTCTTTAAAGACCTTGCAGAAGGTCTCAACGTACTTCTTGAAACCTGTGAAAAAAGTTACGGTGATATTGCTGATGTATTTACTGCTCTGGCGCAAGGTGATTTAAATAAAAAAATCACGACACAGTACACGGGTGATTTTGAACATATTAAAAACAATGCAAATAACACCGTACAAAAATTAACCGAAATTGTAGAGTTAATTAAGACTATTACGGATAGTCTGAGTTCAAGCTCAAAGGAAATTGCGGCAAGTAATCATGATTTATCCAATCGCACTACCTCACAAGCTGGCGCGTTAGAACAAACGGCATCGAGTATGCACGAATTAAATTCAACCGTGCAAGCAAACACCGAACATGCCAATTATGCGAATAAATTTGTAGTGAACACATCAGATATTGCAACAAAAGGCGTAAAAGTGATTACGCGTGTCGTGGATACTATGCAGGAAATTCATGAATCATCTCGCAAAGTGGTCGATATTATTTCTGTTATTGACAGTATCTCATTTCAAACCAATATTTTAGCCCTAAATGCCGCCGTGGAAGCCGCGCGAGCTGGTGAGCAAGGGCGTGGCTTTGCGGTGGTGGCAAGTGAAGTACGAAGTTTGGCTCAGCGTGCCGCGACAGCCGCAGGTGAAATTAAATTATTAATTAACGATTCCGTTGACAAAATTGAGGATGGCAGTAAATTAGTGCTTGATGCGGGTCATACGATGGAAGAAATCGTCAACTCTATCCGCACTGTGACACAAATGATTGGCGATATTTCGATTGCCTCTGATGAACAAAGTACAGGTATTGGACAAGCGAATAGTGCTATTTTAGAGATGGAAGAAATGACTCAGCAAAATGCCGCATTGGTAAAACAATCTGCAGCAACCGCTATTAATCTAAAAGATCAAGCAATTGCACTCGCCAATGCCGTTGATTACTTTAAAATTGGCTAATTTTGTATGCGAGCGATGATTTTAGCAGCGGGGCGTGGAGAGCGAATGATGCCACTTACGCAACACACGCCAAAACCCCTTTTAATTGCAGCCGGAAAATCACTCATTGAACGCATCATCGTGCGTTTAGTGTCTGCTGGAATCACTGAAATTGTCATCAATCACGCTTACTTAGGTCAACAAATCGAAAGTACATTAGGTGATGGCTCTCAATTTGGTGCAAATATTTACTATTCACCAGAGGGCGAAAAAGGATTTGAAACAGCAGGAGGAATCATTCATGCACTCCCTTTACTAGGCAAAGAGCCATTTTTAGTGGTGAATGCCGATATCGCTACAGATTTTCCTTTTCACACGCTGCGTGATAAATCCATTGATTTAGCGCATCTTATCTTAGTTGCCAACCCTATACATCATCCTCAAGGGGATTTCCATCTCAATACCGATAACACGCTCTCCTCAAGCGATTCGCATCGTTTGACATTCAGTGGCATTGGCCTTTATTCCCCACAGCTTTTTCAACAAGCACAAAAAAACAGTACAAAACTCGCTCCTATCCTACGAGAAGCCATGCTAAATTATCGCGTGACGGGCGAATATTTTGACGGATTTTGGATGGATATTGGAACACCTGCCCGATTGGAAATCCTTGAAAAACATCTCCTTGCTACTTAAGTCCTCCTGCATTATCAATAGTAAACTCGCGTCTTAAGAGGTTTACTTCTATACTAAAGCGTGAATTTCATTGAAATTTCAGTTCCAAAACACCTTCTTACAATAAAAATAATAAGGAATAAAATATGAAAAAAGTAATATGGCAGGCAATTGGGTTATTGTCTCTTTTTGTCGCAACAAACAGTCATGCTATTGATCATAGCATGCACGGTGGAAACAGTGGTTCAAGTAGCGGTATGGCATGTGTAAAAGCCCAATTTTCTAAATTTGAACCCGAACATTTAGCCACCGTTTCACCCGAATCTGAATTTTCATTCCTCGCGTTTAATGTACAAAAACCAGAGCAAATTGAAGTCACCATCAAATCACAATCCGTGCCGCTAACTATCGAGCCTAAAGGTGACTTTTTTCATGTCGTCGGTAAATTACCGCCAGAATTACGCGATACAACAGCACGAATCAACCTCAAAGCCACTGCAAAAAATGAAAAATGTAATGCAGAAGCGGGTTGGCTAGTCACCATTGCCCCATGATGCTATGTTAAGTTATCGTCACGCTTTTCATGCTGGAAACTTTGCGGATGTGCTAAAGCACGTTGTCTTACTCGACATCCTCACCTATCTAACACAAAAAGATAAACCTTTTTGCGTTATTGACACGCACGCAGGGGGCGGAAAATACGAATTAGATGGTGATTACGCTTCAAAAAACCGTGAATTTGATAGTGGGATTAGCCAGTTATGGCAGCGTGACGATATGCCCGTTTGTGTTGCCAATTATGTATCCATGCAAAAACGCTTCAATTCAAATGGTCAATTTAATCGCTATGCTGGCTCACCATTACTAATTAAGCAGCTTTTACGCCCTAACGATAAATTACATTTATTTGAATTGCATTCCACTGAAATAGCGGCATTAACACTCAATATGAAGCATGATAAACGCATAATGATTCATCATGCGGATGGTTTAAAAGAGAGTATAGGGAAACTTCCACCTATAGAGCGTCGTGGCATGGTCATAATGGATCCTTCTTACGAAATGAAAAGTGATTATGATCAAGTAGTGAAAACACTTGCGCAAATGCACAAACGATTCTCAACAGGCACTTATGCGCTTTGGTATCCGGTCATCGATAGAGAACGCAATCAAGCTCTCGAAAAAGCACTTATTAAAACAGGTATTGCTAACATACAACTTTTTGAACTTGGCACCGTTTTGGATGAATCAAAACGAGGCATGACAGCAAGCGGCATGATTGTGATTAATCCGCCATGGAATTTAGCAAAAACGATGCAAACAGCGTTGCCTTGGCTGGCAAACGTACTAGGTGAAAGCGGCAAAGGAACTTATCGTATAGAAACGCTAGTGGCTGAAAAATAAGCCTTTATCCCTTGAGTTGTTGTAACTGTATTTGTACAACAACCCAAGAACCTGCTACTCCTAGCAAAGAGGATACAAAAATTAACGCGAGCGTTTCAAAAAAACCCATAAATAATAAATGAAAACTGCTGTTATAGAGCATGGATAATTTTTCAACCGATTGCTTTAAAATCAACATCATAATAGTGACAATAAACCAAGCGTTGATGCCTGAAAAAAAGCCAATCCAAAAACCACTATACAAAAATGGGCGCTGAACAAAACTATTAGTCGCACCAACCAACTTAGCAATGATAATTTCATCCCGACGCGTGTGAAATTCAAGACGAATGGTATTTCCTGTAATCACTAATACTGCCAAACTTAATAAAATCCCCATTAAAATCATGGCACACTGAGATACTTCAATCATCGTTTGTAATCGTTTTACCCAATGTAAATCTAATTGAGCAAAATCAACTTCAGCAGCTTGTTTAAAATTTTCGACCAATGTTTCAATATTCTGCCCTTCTTCTAACGAATTTTTAGGAATGACTTGCAGTACGATTGGCAATGGATT
>JBDLQG010000008.1:0-22367 GCA_039800705.1 Pseudomonadota bacterium | reverse complement strand
CATGTCTTCAGAAAATGGAGCAGTTTGGTCACCGTATCTTGCCATGCTAGAGCAGAACACAAACCGTTTGACTTTATTTTGAACTGCGGCAGAAATAGTACTTACACTCGCTTCAAAAATATTTTTTGTTATGAAACTTGGACTAAAAACGCTTAACCCTTCGTGTGCTGTGGCCGCAGTATGGATAACAATATCCATGTTTTTTGTAATTTGTACCATGGCATCTAAATCACGGCAATCTACGTTATGAAAAATAGCTTGTGTATTGACATTATCCAAATACCCGCCTATCAAATTATCGTTCCCATGTACAGTATGGCCAAGAGATATCATTTTATCTGCTAAATGACTACCAAGGAAACCTGCTATGCCAGTTATAAAAATATTCATTAAAAAATCCTCTCGAATATTTATTGGCGGTGAGTGTATCTGCTCAAATTTCATGCAAAGTATCTTAAATAATTTATAGCATAAGAAAAATTACTTGACTTTTTAATCTATTGACACTAAAATAATTTATATGTTATATATTGATGATTTATTGGAAAAAATCGCTGCAAAAGGGGTTGAGCGGGCATTTGTCACATTGCATGTAGGGAGCGGTACTTTTCAGCCGGTGCGTGTTGACAATTTATCTGAACATATCATGCACAAAGAATATTTTTCTGTTTCCCAAGAAACTGTTGATGCGGTGAATGCAACGCGAAAACGTGGCGGACGCGTGATTGCGATTGGCACCACGGCAGTTCGGGCACTTGAATCGGCTTCACGTTCGGGGACACTGCAAGCAAGTGGTGGTGATACCAATTTATTTATTGTACCCCACTACGAATTCAAATCCGTTGACGCCATGCTAACGAATTTTCATTTACCTGAATCCACTTTATTGATGTTGGTGTCGGCTTTTTCAACATACGATTATGTGATGAACGCCTATCAACACGCCATTGAAAAACAGTATCGATTCTTTAGTTATGGTGATGCCATGACGATTGGTTTGTAAATTATAATTTCCCAGTGAACAACAAGAATTAAATGTGCTATAGTACATCTTAATGAGAATGATTATTGATTAGAAATGTAATCATTGATGTAATTTACATTTTTTAGAGGTGTATTCATGTCCACAAGTTTAAAAAATCTTGCTGTTGGCGATACCGGAATTATTGTGGGTTTTGATACGGCCGGCAAAGCTTATCGTAAACGACTGCTTGCAATGGGACTTACCCGTGGGACAGAATTTAAAGTTACGCGATTTGCACCGCTAGGTGATCCAATTGAAATCAAATTGCGTGGATTTTCACTTACCTTGCGCAAAGAAGAAGCGGCATTTGTGTTAGCGGAAGTAGTGCAATGAAAGATACGTTTATCGTCGGCATTGTTGGCAATCCAAATTGCGGAAAAACGACGTTATTTAACGTACTCACAGGCTCTAAACAATATGTTGGTAATTGGGCTGGGGTGACTGTTGAGAAAAAAACTGGCGAATACACATTTGCAGGCAAACACATCCAATGCGTTGATTTACCAGGGACTTACTCGCTTGAATCATCAGACGATCAAGTATCATTAGATGAAAAAATTGCCCGTGATTACGTTGCAACGCGCGAAGCGGATTTAATTATCAATATTATCGACGCATCAAATATTGAGCGAAACTTATATTTAACGTCGCAACTCATTGAAATGCGCGTCCCTATGATAATCGTGTTGAATATGATGGATGCAGTGAAGCGACGTGGCATTAAAATTGATATTGATGCTATGGCGACTCAACTAGGGTGCCCCGTCATTGCAATTTCAGCAGCAACAAAACAAGGCATTCCCGCGCTAAAAACGGCGATTAATCAATCGGCTGTTCATCAAGTCATTCCTACTATTACGATCCCTTATATTGCTCAACTCGAAAACGCGATTGCGCAGCTACAACCTCAATTAAGCGTGGTTGCACAAACATATCCTTGTGATACGCGTTGGCTAACACTACGGTTACTTGAAAATGATACGCTTGCACAACGCATTGCAGGCTCAGAAATGTGTGCTTTCGTTACGCAGTTTCAACAACAAATTGAAGCAGAAACCGATGATGAAATCGATATTCTTGCAGCCGATGGGCGTTATGAGTTTGTTAATCAATTGACAAAGCAGGTGGTGTGTAAATTCAGTGAAGTAAGTCGCCATACCAGTGAAAAAATAGATCGCATTGTGCTAAATCGTTTTTTAGGTATCCCGATTTTCTTACTTGTGATGTATATCATGTTTTTATTTACTATCAATATTGGTAGCGCTTTTGTTGATTTTTTTGAGCAATTTGTGGGCGCATTTCTCGTTGATGGGTTAGGTGTTTGGCTTACCGCCAGTCATTGCCCGAGTTGGCTGAACGTTCTTCTTACACAAGGCATTGGCAGTGGCATTCAAGTTGTCGCTACGTTTATTCCTATCGTGGGTTTTTTATTTTTATTTCTTTCGGTACTTGAAGATTCAGGATACATGGCACGAGCGGCATTTGTGATGGATCGTTTTATGCGTTTTTTGGGGCTTCCCGGTAAAGCATTTGTGCCAATGATTGTGGGGTTTGGATGTAATGTACCGGCAATCATGGCAACACGTACACTTGAAAACCCGCGTGATCGCATTTTAACTAATTTAATGAACCCGTTTATGTCTTGTGGCGCACGTTTGCCAGTTTATGCCTTGTTTGCGGCTGCATTTTTTCCAATTAACGGTCAAAATATTGTTTTTGGACTTTATTTACTGGGTATTGGTGTTGCAGTTTTAACCGGTTTGATTATGCGTCATACGCTTTTTAAAGGTGAAACTACCCCTTTTATTATGGAATTGCCCACTTACCACTTGCCCACCTTACAAGGAATAGTCATTCGCACGGGCGATCGTCTTAAATCGTTCATTTTAAATGCGGGTAGAGTGATTGTGCCGATGGTGCTTATCTTAAATTTTCTTAACGCGTTGGGTACAGATGGTAGTTTTGGTCGTGAAAATACCAATCAATCCGTGTTAAGTCATATTGGGCGCAGTTTAACGTTTGTTTTTGAGCCGATGGGAATTCGTGAAGACAATTGGGTTGCTACAGTGGGTATCTTTACTGGTGTATTGGCAAAAGAAGCGGTAGTGGGAACGCTTGATGCGCTTTATGGTCAATTGGAATTGCCTGCGCAAATAGTGGAAAAACCGTCTTTTGATTTACAAGATGCGCTAAAACAAGCTGTGTTTACGATTCCCCAAAATTTAAGTGATGTGACCAATCGTCTTTTAGACCCCTTGGGACTCGATATGGGCGCATTAAATGACGCAGGAGCTGCGGCAAGCAAACAAAATGTCCACACGGCTACATTCACAGCTATGCAACATAGTTTTGATGGTCAAGCAGGCGCCTTTGCTTACTTGTTATTTATTTTACTTTACTCGCCATGTGTCGCTGCAACAGCGGCTATTTATCGAGAAACATCCGCTGCTTGGGCGTTGTTTACAGGCATTTGGACAACGGGTTTAGCGTATCTTACAGCGACCCTTTTTTATCAAATTGCAACGTATGAAATACATCCTGAGCGCACCATGATATGGGTATTAAGCTTAGGCGGTATTTTATTTACAGTTATTTTTATTTTGTGGCAAAAAGGGCGATACGGAGCGCAGCGTGTATGATTCTCTCTGATGTTAGGCATTATATAAAAATGCAACGTAGTGTGACACTACGCGATTTAATGAATCATTTTGATGTGGACGCTGATGCGCTACGCGGTATGCTATCGATTTTGGTTACAAAAGGAAAAGTGGATAAAAAATCAGCAACAAGCGAATGTGGTACGGGGTGTTGTAAATGCGACATTACACTTGTTGAAATCTATGAATGGCGTAATACTGAAAATTCCAGTCAATGAAATGAACAGACAATGGTAAGATAACGATCAATTTTAGTGACAAATTTTTGTCGATTTTGATTTTAATACGAGCCCTTTAATAGATGCCACATTTTCTTGTTACGCGCTTTTTCTTGAAACCTATTTTATTGAGTTATATTTTTTCTGTTGGTGTATCACTGAACTCAATAGTGCATGCTGAGGAGTTTTTATCTTCAACTTCCACTGTTAATCAAGAAATTAACACTATTCTCGCAACCAAAAAGAATCCTTTACTTGGGCGCTCTAATTTTGAATACCGTGCTGAAGATGTAGAGTCCATTTATAAAAATAATAATAACGACTTGCTTTGGTTAAACAATGCACAAACAGAAAAGAATGTAGGTGATGTATTTGCTATTTTATCGAATGCCGCTGCTGAAGGGTTAAATCCTGAAGATTATTCACTGAGTCTATTAAAACAAAAATTTCCGCTGATTCTGTTGCATCAACAAGATTCACCGTCGGATTTGGCGGCATACGATACAGCGGTTACTATTTCATTAGTGCGTTTTTTACATGATGTTCATTATGGTCGCGTCGCACCGCATAGTTTGAATTTTAGTATCAAGCTACGCACACAAAAAACACTGAATTTGCCCGAGATAATTCAATCCGCCATCGCGTCAGGAAGTGTTTTGCAACTGGTGTCAAATGCAGAACCTAAGTTGCAACAATATCAGCAATTACGCTCAGCTTTAGCCGCTTATCGTGAATTAGCCATCAACGTACAAACTGGACACGATAAAAAAAATAAATTATCCAATTTACAGCAGCGTATTACTAAAATTTCGTTAGCCATGGAGCGACTGCGCTGGTTGCCTGAGCTCAATTCGGGAAAATCGATTATTGTCAATATTCCAGCGTTTCAATTATGGGGGGTGGACAGTGATAATAATCAACATGTTCATCTCAAAGTTGTTGTTGGTAAAGCACAGAAAAATCAAACGCCCGTGTTAATGGCCGATATGCGCTACATTGAGTTTATGCCTTATTGGAATGTGCCGCCTAGTATTTTTCAAAAAGAGATTTGGCCTAAATTATCGGTGAATCCGAATTATTTAGCGGGTCAAAACATGGAGGTTGTCTCACTTAAAAATGGAAAAATGCGGATTCGACAACGCCCTGGCGGAAAAAATGCGCTTGGGCGATTAAAATTTATTTTCCCTAATCCATACGGTGTTTATTTGCACGATACGCCATCGAAGTCGTTGTTTGGACGATCCAGACGTGATTTTAGTCATGGATGCGTGCGTGTGCAAAATCCAGATGAATTAGCGCGTTTTGTACTAGGAAGGCAAGAAGGCTGGACGCAAGAGCGAATTTCAAATTCTTTGAATAACAGTGTACATCATCAAGCTAGTTTAAAAACGACTATTCCAGTGTTATTTTTCTATAGTACTGCTTTTTATGAAAAAAATGATGTCTTAGCATTTTATGATGATATTTATGGTTATGATGCACCATTAACGATGGCGCTTAGTCGAATTGAGGATATGCCAGACAGCGCATTTATTGCACCAGAATTATCTGAAAAAATTAACGAGCCTTCGAGCACACCCATACTTGAATCCGATGACAGCCAGCTGTTTTCAGTGCCATCGCCAACTCTTGAACCGTTGAGCCCGTAGTCATGACGTCATCAATAATGGCAACGTGCTTGGCTTGGAACGACTCATTCACTAAAAATGCGTCTTTCATGTTTTCCGTTCGAGCGTAACCGCTTAAGCCAACTTGGTGCGCTGTATCTCGATGACGCATGCAGCTTGTTGTATCTAGGTGAACGTTAAGTATTTTTGATACTACTTTTGCAATTTCGACAGATTGATTAAATCCACGTTCTCGGTAACGTTTTTGATGAAGTGGGACGGGAATAATGCAATCGGGGCGTTCTGCTGCTGTTTGGACATAATTGGCGAGGAGTGTGCCAAGCAAGCGAGCACTAGGTGAGTGGTGATGAAACTTAAGTTTAAGAATTAAATGTCGAATAGCTTGAGAATGCGCAAATGGAGCAAATGTTTCATCAAATGCCGGTGGATTGAGTGTGCACACAGGACACAGGCCAGTTGCTAAATTTGGCGCATCAAAATCACTTGCACAGCGGTAGCAGCGAGGACGATTTCGTACTAAGTCGCTGTAGCATGCCGCACATAAATCGTTATTTTCGTTACCGCTATCACCACATAAAATACAGGTAGGCGGAAGGAGATAGTTAAAATAATTTTGGTTTATTTTCATAAATAGTGTTAAAAAATAGAAAATTAAGCTATTTTTTGCGAATGAATTTCAAAATAGCATTCCTAAAAGTATAAGTTAACTCTTGAGTATTTAGCATGAAACATAAAACAGTTGTTCCATTTTATCTCTTATTTTTACTTGGTTCGGTAAACGCATGGTCAGAAGAAGCGCCAGCGCCAGCTAATGAAACGTACACAAAAGTGTGCAACAGTGGTCAGTTGGCTGGAAAAGGTGCATGCGCAGCCGAGCCTGTTTTAGGTACCAATTTAAATCAATGGGGTTGTACACGTGATAATAAAACAAAATTGATTTGGGAGTTGAAAAACGACTATAAAGGCCTACGTGATAAGGATTGGACTTATACATGGTATGAACCTGATATGAGTCAAAATTCTGGGTATCCAGGTGCGAAAAATGGTGGCGAATGTATTGGTAGTGAATGTGATACTCATGCCTACATTGAATTAACCAATAAAAAAACGTTATGCGGGGCTTCTAATTGGCGACTTCCAACAAAAGAAGAATTAGCGAGCCTTATTTATTGTTCAGATAATCAATATACGCCCATGCAAAATACGAGCGAGGGCGGTTTTATTTGTACAAGTAATGCAGGTCATAACAAAGTTGCGCAACCGACAATTAATACAACCTATTTTCCCAACACAGTATCAAATTGGTTTTGGACATCTTCTCCAAGCGAAGGCTTCAACAGTTACGCATGGTATGTGTCAATGGGCGTTGGAAAAGGCTACGGTACTAACGGAAAATATGGCAGTAATAGTGTTCGATTAGTGCGCAACGAAGAATAATATCTATTTTAAATTAGGAGTTTCATTGCAATGAGTGATTTAACCGCAACTCAGATTCGTCACGATTGGCAAGTTGATGAGGTTTTGGCGTTATATGCCCTGCCTTTTAACGATTTGTTATTTAAAGCGCAATCTATTCATCGTACTCACTTTAATCCCAATGAAGTGCAAATTAGCAGTCTGCTCAGCATTAAAACGGGATCGTGTTCTGAGGATTGTGGTTATTGTCCACAAAGCGCACGTTATGATTCAGGTATCAAATCTGAAGCACTGATGCCTGTTGATGACGTATTAAAAGCAGCGCAACTGGCTAAATCCCAAGGTGCAACACGTTTTTGCATGGGGGCGGCTTGGCGCAAGCCCAAAGACAGCGATATTGAACGCGTGGTTGAAATGGTGCAAGGCGTTAAATCACTTGGCATGGAAACGTGTGTGACGCTTGGAATGCTCACGGATACGCAAACAACTCGCTTAAAAGAAGGTGGTCTTGATTATTACAACCATAATTTAGATACCTCAGAGGATTATTACACCAAGGTCATTACCACGAGAACGTATCAAGATCGTTTAGATACGCTTGAGCGTGTACGCAATTCGGGTATTAATGTGTGCTGTGGCGGAATTGTGGGAATGGGGGAAGGTGATATAGACCGTGCGAATCTGTTAATACAGCTTGCTAATATGCCAAAACATCCTGAAAGTGTTCCAGTGAATATGCTTGTGCAAGTCGAGGGGACGCCACTTATGGGAACAGAACAACTTGATCCGCTGATGTTTGTTCGTACCATTGCAGTCGCTAAAATTATGATGCCTAAATCGAGGGTGCGTTTATCAGCTGGTCGTAATACGATGAGCGATGAAATGCAAGCATTATGTTTCTTTGCCGGCGCTAACTCAATATTCTATGGTGATAAATTACTTACCACCGACAACCCTATGACCAATCACGATTTAGCTCTATTTGATCGCTTAGGCCTAAAATCTGCTGGCTCAAGCTATCAAATAGATGCTTATTAATTAATTATTAGGTGTATTGGTTTCTTCTTCATCGGGACTGGCGAAGAAACTAATACCTATTTTTGTGCCAATTTTGACATCGTTATTCTGTGACAACTCGTAGGGGCGTGTGAGCAGTGCCATCAATTCATTGGCTACGTTATCCGCATTGTCTGGTGATTGAATGTCTTCTAAAAGTACCATAAATTTATCACCCGTGACAGGTAGAATAACATCATTATCACGTAAGCGATGGCGTAATCGCTCTCCAATTTGTTTCAATAGCTCATCGCTATCACTAAATGAACTCGAGTTCATGGCATTGAATTCATCTAACTCCAAATCCAATTCTAAAATCGCTGCTTTTTTGGTGCTACCTCGACGCTCTAAATTAAAACGACGTTGCAGGTGCTCATGATGCGACTCGTTGGTCACTGAATCCTCTGTTGAGGATGGTGCTTTTTCTTCAGTCATTCTCTATCCATTTTCGTTTAAACTAGTTGGAATTATTTGCCTAATACTGCGCTACGTCCGCTTTCTGCAAGTGCAATCACTTCCGTTATTAGAGCATGGTCAAAATTGAACGATTGTAAACTTTCGGTTAAGTGTGCAATCACCAAATCGTAATGTGAATCATCTGGTATAAATTTTAACAAATGACTGTGACTATCACACAAATATTTTTCGCTCGGATTATTTTGCCCAATGATATACCCAAAATAGGCAAAGCCTGATTCAGGAAGTCTTTCTTTATCTTTGAACCGAGCAAAAGCAGACATGAAAAACTGCGTTAATAATTTTTTAAATTCGGTTGTGTGCGGCGAGTGCTGTTCAAGAATAGCTTTAGCTAAAGCTTTTAGGGTAATGCGTTGCGTTTTTTTGTCATCGTCATTAAAGAAACGACTAATTCGGTAATCATCGGTCATTTTTTCATAAAAACTGTCTACTATTTTGCTCACTGACTCTTCACCGCCTAAGCGATTATACAAATTTGAGTTACTCATTTTTAAACTCCTAAATTATTATTTTTATTTGAAGGGTATAACACGGTTTTGTATAGAAAATTATTGTCAAAATAAAACAGGTTCGTAATCAATAATTCTTGAGTATTTTATTAGAAAATAGCTTGAAACTATAGTGAATATTCCTTGATGACAGTTATTTTTCATTTTATTGATGTAAATAATGATTAAAAAATGGTGTTCTTAAGGTGAATTTAATACTTAATCAGTTAAAATCGCTGCAACTTAACAACAAAAGCTACATTTTTACCATTAAAGTTAAAAGTCTTCTTATGTCGATAGTAGATAAATTGAGAAGATGGTGAAGTTCTTTGATCTTAAATGAAAAAATTCAAAGGCACTTCATAATGTTTAAATCCCGCTATTTTGGATTTAACTTATTGAAACCAACGAATAGACCACTTTATGAAAAAATTGATTCCTATTTTATCACTTGCCATGTTAGGTAGTTGTGCAAATACAACAATCGTGAATACCGCAGTTGCTCCAAATGAAAATGAAATAGCAACCCTGCAACCGCCTAGTGAAAAGACCTCAGTGACTGCTAAAGCAGTTGCTAAAACCCCATCAGATAATCCAATAACCCAAAAAACATCTCATTCAATTTCTAAAAAAATACACGGTAGGCATGGCGTGGCCTCATGGTATGGGGCAGAGTTTCATGGCAAAAAAACCGCAACGGGTGAATTATTTGATATGTATGCCATGACTGCTGCGCACAACAGCTTACCCATCCCGTCCTACGCGCAAATTACAAATGTAGCAAATCACCGCACAGTGATTGTTCGTGTAAATGACCGTGGCCCTTTTTACGATCACCGCATTTTGGATTTATCGTATTCCGCTGCAAAGCAATTAGGCATGGATATGTCGGGCACGAGTGAAGTTGCCATTCAAACAATTGAACCTGAGCAAGCGTTAATCCAACTACAAAAACAAAATCAACCTGTTTATTTGCAAGTAGGCAGTTTTAATAATAAAAAACTCGCACAAGCACTACAGCAAAATATGAACAAGCATCATTTTCCTGATGCAAAAATTGCGTCATCAAGTCATAAAGGCGCAACGTTATATAAAGTTCGCCTTCCTATTGATGACACACATAATGCAAGTGAGCTCAGTAATAAGCTCGCTAAGCTAGGCATAACCGAAACGCAGTTTGTGACAGAAACCAATTAAATAAAGCAATTGTCATGGTATAATCGCGCTCAGTTTTATTGTGTTTTTTATTCTCTGAGCCTATGAACGCCTTCAATTCAATTTTTCGATTTATCCTTTTTTTTACGTTGTTTTTTAACGCATTACACGTTAATGCGCAAGAAGTAGAGATTCTGACACCTGCTGCACCAAAAATTGCCGCAAGCAGTTTTGTGTTAATGGATTATTCTACGGGCAAAATACTTGCGGAAAATAATGCCGATATTAAGCTTGCACCTGCAAGTTTGACCAAAATCATGACCGTTTATGTTGTATTGCGTGAAGTGAGCGGCGGGCATTTACGTCTTGATGATGTGGCTAACGTTAGCCAAAATGCGTGGCAAACGTCTGGTTCACGTATGTTTGTTGAAGTGGGTGATAAAGTACGCATTGAAGATTTATTAAAAGGCGTTATCATCCAATCGGGAAATGATGCAAGCGTGACTTTAGCAGAGCACGTTGCAGGCAGTGAAGCCACATTTGCTGAAATGATGAATCAACATGCAGCGCGTTTGGGTATGCTCAACAGTCATTTTCAAGACAGCAATGGGTTACCTATTGATAATCATTACACTACGGCACGCGACCTCGCTATTTTAACTAAAGCGTTAATTGATGAGTTCCCTCAATATTATCCTTGGTTTTCACAAAAAGAATTTACCTACAATAAAATCACTCAACATAATCGTAATCAGTTATTATCACGTGACGAAACAGTTGACGGGGTAAAAACTGGATTTACCGATGACGCAGGATACTGTCTTGTTGCTTCCGCATTGCGTGAAAATATGCGCCTTATTTCTGTGGTTATGGGCACAAGTAGTGCGAATGCACGCGCCAATGAAAATCAAAATCTCTTAAACTATGGCTTTCGGTTTTTTGAAGGGCATAAGCTCTACGAAGCAAAAAAACCATTAAGTGACGTTCGCGTTTGGAAAGGTGCAAGTAAAAATGTATCAATTGGTTTGGCGAATGATTTAAATGTGACCATTCCACGCCGCCATTATGCCGATTTAAAAGCGGAAATTATCGTTGACAAAAAAATTACTGCTCCGATTGTTGAAGGAGCAAAACTTGGGACAGTGAAAGTCACATTGAAAAATGACGTGATTATCACTGCGGATTTAGTTGCCTTGCAATCGGTTGAACAAGGTAATATTTTTCAGCGTCTTTACGATAGCATTATGATGATGAGAGAGAAATCAAGTGACAAAAAGTAAAACGGTATTTGTAAATGGCGTGTATTTGCCAATTGAACAGGCAACGATTTCTGTGATGGATCGCGGTTTTTTATTTGGTGATGGTGTTTATGAAGTGATTCCTGTTTATCAAGGTTGTTTATTTCGCCTTGAGGGGCATTTTGAGCGATTAGAAAACAGTTTAGCACTGACACAAATTGAAAATCCTTATTCGCGCGAGCAGTGGCGTGAGTTGATGTTACCGTTGATTGATAATACAAAAAATCAATATATCTACATGCAAATTACACGCGGCGCTGCTGAGAAACGTGATCATGCGTTTCCTGTTGGTGTTAAGCCAAGTGTTTTTATGATGTGTAATGATATCGTCCCTTTTGAAGCAAAAGACACTGGAGTTAAAGCCGTCAGCGTTGAAGATAACCGCTGGAGTTTGTGTAATATTAAAGCCATTGCACTATTAGGTAATATTTTACTGCGCCAACAAGCGGTTGAAAATGATTGTGCAGAAGCAATTTTAGTGCGTGAAGGCTATGTCACAGAAGGCGCAGCGAGCAATGTATTTGCCGTTGTTGATGGTGTTTTAATTACGCCACCTAAAAACAACGCCATTTTAGGCGGTATTACGCGCGACGTTATATTAGAGCTTGCAAAAGCAAATCGCATTCCTTATGCAGAGGATATTCTGTCACTTGATGCGCTTAAAACAGCGAGTGAAATTTGGTTGGCAAGTTCCACGCGCGAGATTTTACCTGTTATTGAGCTTGATGGTGAATTGGTCGCTGGTGGTAAAGTGGGTAGACTTTGGCAAGCAATGAATGGTTTATTTCAAAATTACAAAATTGCTTACGCAGAGGAAAATAAAAGCTTATGAGTAATGAGCAGACAGTAGAAGAAACCCTATTTGAATTTCCATGTCGATTTCCTATTAAGGCAATGGGGAAAAATAGCGGGGAGCTTGAGTTTGTTGTCGTTGAAATTGTGAGTCGCCATGCGCCAGATACGCACAATCATGAAGTCAATGCAAAGCCGAGTAAAGATGGAAATTATTTAGCGGTGACGGTGACTATTGAAGCGTCAAGCAAACAGCAACTCGATGCCATTTACCAAGATTTAGTGGATCATCCGCACGTTTTAATGGCACTATAAGGCCCACACGTTAACCTTACATAAGGAAAAAAAGAGATGATGTTTTTAATGACTTTTGTCGTAATGCTAGTGGTTATTGCTATTATGGCGGTAGGCGTTATTTTTGGGCGCCGAGCTATTAAAGGTTCTTGTGGCGGTGGCATGGACAAGGCAGCTTGTGTTTGCGTTGAAAAATGTGACAAACGCAAAAAATTGGACGCACAGCGAGCGGCAGAAGGGTTACGTAATCAATCCTAATGAAAGTGCCAAATACGCAAATATACACTTGGCGCTATATTCTTTCTGTTGTAAAACAGCATAAAAAACAGTTAATTTCAGCCCATTTTATTGCCATTTTGGCTACCATTATCAGTGTCCCCGTGCCACTGTTAATGCCGCTATTAGTCGATGAGGTGTTGCTCAATAAGCCAGCAATCGTGGTGCAAACCATTAATTCATTTTCGCCTGTGGCGTGGCAATCTCCGATGCTCTATATTAGCGCGGTATTGCTACTCACTGTTTTTCTGCGATTTTTTGCAATGATTTTAAACGTGTTGCAATCACGGCAATTTACGCTGATAGCAAAAGACGTAGTTTTTCGTATTCGCGCTGAATTGATTGGTCATCTACAAACTATTTCAATGGCGGAATATGAAAGTCTTGGCTCGGGAACCGTCAGTACTCATTTAATTAAAGATTTAGATACCATTGATAATTTTTTAGGTACTACGGTTGGAAAATTATTAGTCGCCACGCTAACAGTTGCCGGTACAGCAATAATTTTGCTGTGGATGAATTGGAAACTGGGCTTGTTTATTTTGCTACTCAATCCAATCGTCATTTATTTTACGCGTGTGGTGGGTTCAAAAGTTAAACATCTCAAAGCAAAAGAAAATAGTGCTTATGAAATTTTTCAGCTCTCGTTAACTGAAACGCTTGAAGCCATCCATCAAATACGCGCAAGCAATCGTGAGCGGCATTATTGCCAACAACTCATTGATACAGCATTTGCAGTAAAAATCAATTCCAGTGCATTTGCATGGCAAAGTGAAGCGGCATCACGATTGAGTTTTCTCGTTTTTCTATTTGGATTTGATATTTTTCGCGCCTGCGCCATGTTGATGGTGTTTTATGCCAATTTGACGATTGGTCAAATGCTCGCTGTATTTGGTTATCTGTGGTTTATGATGGCGCCCGTGCAAGAAATTTTAAATATCCAATACGCTTTTTATGGTGCGAAAGCAGCATTAAATCGTATTAATCAATTAACCGCACTACGTCAAGAACCAAGATATCCACATGTAAAAAATCCTTTTCTCAATAAACAAACCGTGTCCGTGAGTGTTGAGAATCTGCAATTTAGTTACGGCGATAAACGTATTTTAAATGGCATTCAATTGCATATTAATGCCGGTGAGAAGGTGGCCTTAGTGGGGGCGAGTGGTGGTGGTAAATCAACGCTGATTCAAATTCTAATTGGCTTATATCCAGCCAATTCGGGGAAAATTTGTTTCAATGGGGTACCTATTGAGCAGATAGGTCTTGATGTCGTGCGCGAGAACGTCGTGACGGTGCTACAGAATCCGGTGTTATTTAATGACACGATTTATGCTAATTTGACATTAGGTAAAAAAGCAACAGATGAACAGTTATGGCATGCCCTTAAAATCGCGCAATTAGCGCAGACAATTAAAGAGCTACCTGATGGATTGCAGACTATTGTTGGTCGCGGTGGAATGCGCTTATCGGGCGGACAACGGCAGCGTATGGCAATAGCGCGAATGATTGTTGCTAATCCCAAAGTGGTTATCTTAGATGAAGCCACGTCTGCATTGGATAGTGAAACAGAATTTAAACTTCATGAAGCGTTGCAAGATTTTTTAAAAAATCGCACGACAATTATTATTGCCCATCGTTTAAGTGCAGTAAAACAAGCTAATCATGTGTATGTATTTGAGCAAGGTGAAATTTGCGAACAAGGTAAACATGAAGCTTTAATCGAGCAAAAAGGCTTGTATTCCAAGCTTTATGGTGATTATCAATAAGAAATGATTGTGTGAATGGGGCATTTTTTCCTTTCACACAATCAGGCAAATTTATGCACGCGACATAAATTTGCTGGTTTCTGTATTCACTTTAATGATTTCACCTGTTTCTAAATATTCAGGTACCTGAATTTCAACGCCTGTGCTAAGACGTGCCGTTTTTGTACGGCCACTTGCTGTAGCACCTTTAATAGCGGGTGGGGTTTCAAGAATTTCCAAATTCACTGAACTGGGTAACTCAATACCCAAAATAGCGTCATCAATCAGTAATGCCACAATACCTTCAAGACCTTCTGTTAAAAAATCGGTTTGATCTTCTAATTCATTACGATCTAAACTGTACTGCGAATAATCTTCCGTGTTCATGAAAATATAATTTTCACCATCAATGTATGAAAATTGCACTTTAGCACGCACTAAATCCACATCTTTAAAAAAGTCGTCACCTTTGAGTGATTCATCTAATTTCTGACCGGTTTGCAGATTGTTGAATCGAATTTTATAGAGCGTATTCGCGCCACGCGACGAAGGACTTTTTACATCAACATGTTTGACAATGTGTGGCGCACCATTGATATCAACGACCATGCCGCGTTTTAAATCACTTGCTTTTGCCATACGATATATCCAGTCTTACGCCGTAACGGCATTGGCTGCCGCAAGCAAGGTAACTAATTCCCCTTTTTTATACAGGTCAATCATAATGTCGCACCCACCAATTAATTCACCATTAATGTAAAGTTGTGGGTAGGTTGGCCAGTTTGAATAACTTTTTAGACCTTCACGTATGTCACTGTCTTCAAAAATATTAAAATGATCGAATTGCGCAGCGCATGCGCCTAAAATTTGAACTGCTTGCCCTGAAAAGCCACATTGTGGAAAATCGGGTGTGCCTTTCATAAATAAAAGGACTTTGTGTCCTTGCAGTAATTGTTCAATACGCGCGTTAATACTCATGAGAAAATAGCTCCAGTTAAGATTAAAATACAGGTGAATCTTATCAACTTTATTCAAGGTAACGAAATCTTAATTTTTATACACTTGCTTGCAATGAAATTGAAACCTATAATTTGAGCTTTTTTTCTTGACAGGCAAAACCGTTATGAATAGTCACATTATGCCAACTTATGCACGTTTGAGCGTCACGTTTGCGCGTGGTGAGGGTGCATGGTTGTGGGATGAGAACGAGAAGCGTTATTTAGATGCGTTGTCAGGCATTGCTGTGTGTAATTTAGGTCACGCACATCCCGCTGTACATGATGCTATTTGCAAACAAAGTGCGCGACTACTACACACCTCAAATTTATACCAAATCGCCGCCCAAGAAAAATTGGCCGATAAACTCACTAAAATGAGCGGTATGACCAATGTCTTTTTTAGCAATTCTGGTGCGGAAGCCAATGAAGCCGCCATTAAACTTGCTCGTCGTTTTGGTCATAGTAAAGGCATTGAAGTGCCAACGATTATTGTCATGGAAAAGAGTTTCCATGGACGTACATTAGCCACACTGAGTGCGACAGGAAATGCTAAAATTCAGCAAGGTTTTGCACCTTTAGTGGATGGATTTGTTCGTGTCGCTTATAACGATATTGGCGCAATTGAAGACGTGCTCAGAGAAAATACCTCTATTGCCGCTATTTTAATTGAACCTGTGCAAGGTGAGGGCGGTATTAATATTCCCGATAGCGATTATTTAACGCAAATTCGTGATGTGTGTGATAAATACGATATTTTGATGATGCTTGATGAAATCCAAACCGGCATTGGTCGAACAGGAAAATTTTTAGCTTTTCAACACAGCGATATTCTTCCAGATGTATGCACGCTCGCAAAAGCGTTAGGTAATGGCGTGCCCATTGGCGCATGTTTGGCGTATGGCAGGGCGGCTGATGTTTTTATTGCAGGCACGCATGGATCCACTTTTGGCGGGAATCCTCTTGCTTGTAGCGCGGCATTAGCTGTTTTAGATACGTTAAGCGAAGGCGATTTAATTGCACAAGCGACGCAAAAAGGCGATGCTATTACGCAGGCATTTAATGATAAATTAAAAAATAATCCACACATTGTAAATATTCGTCATTTAGGGCTAATGATTGGCATTGAGCTTGATCAACCTTGTGGTGAATTAGTCACGCGTGCATTAGAGGCAGGATTATTGATTAACGTCACGCAAGACAAAGTGATTCGACTATTACCGCCGATAATTATTGACGCGCAACAAATTAACCAACTCGTTGATACTTTATCAGCGTTGATTCAAGAGCTAACAGCATGAAACCAAGACATTTTATTAGTTTACTCGATTTAACCGGTGATGAATTGCGGCAATTAATTAACCGCGCTATCACTTTAAAACGCGTACGCGATCACGATTATCAGCCACTCAAAGGGCAGGTGCTTGGGATGATTTTTGAAAAATCATCGACTCGTACACGTGTATCGTTTGAAACTGGCATGGCGCATTTTGGTGGGCATGCACTCTTTCTCTCTCCTCGTGATACACAACTTGGCCGTGGAGAACCTATTTCGGACAGCGCTAAAGTCATTTCGCGTATGGTCGATTGTGTCATGTTGCGCACGCACGAACATGAAACGGTCACAAAATTTGCAGCAAATTCGCGTGTACCCGTTATTAACGGTTTAACGGATAAAGAGCATCCCTGTCAATTACTTGCGGATATGCAGACGTATTTTGAGCATCGTGGCGATATTGCTGGCAAGACGGTTGCGTGGATTGGTGACGGTAATAATATGTGCCATTCTTACATTCACGCTGCTATGGTACTTGGCTTTACATTGCATATTGCCGCGCCTGCCGGATACTTACCGGATCCTGACATTGTGGCGTTAGCATCGTCTTGTGTACATTTTTTTGATAGCGCTATTTCTGCCGCAAAAGATGCAGATTTAGTCGTAACAGATGTTTGGGCAAGCATGGGTCAAGAAGCTGAACAAAAATTGCGTGAAGTGGCGTTTAAAGACTATCAGGTAAATGCGCAAGTCATGGCAGTTGCGAAATTGGATGCACTTTTCATGCACTGTTTACCTGCACATCGAGGTGAAGAAGTCAGTGCTGAGGTCATTGATGGTACGCAAAGTGTAGTATTTGACGAAGCAGAAAATCGTTTGCATGCACAGAAAGCCTTGCTCGAATTATTGCTTTGTGGCAATGCAAAAATCTCTTTATTAAACGATTAGCGGTGAGCGTGTTATGAAAAAATCTGTTTTATGGCTCTGTTTAGCGCTTAGCGGTATCGCTAATGCACAAAGTGATATTGTTTATGTTGCTGATGATTACAATTTAACTTTGTGGAGTTCACCGAGTTACAGTGGCAAAATTAAAGCACTTCCTACAGGAACACCATTGACGCTTTTAGGTGAAATGACGCATACAGGTTTCGTTAAAGTACGTCTTATTGATGGAACAGAAGGGTTCATCAAGGCGAAATATACTAAAAAAGAAGCGCCTGAACATGATCGTGATGATATTGCCGCGAGAAATATTGCTGCACTTCAAAGTGAAAATGCAAAATTACAATCGGAATTAAAAGCTGCTAAAGAAGTGATTACACCCGGCACAACGCTTGAGCAATCGCTTGCAACAGAGCGTGACAAATTAAGTCGTGAACTCAATGAGCTTAAAAAAATATCGGGTAGTGCAGTTCAGCTCAAAAATGAACGCGATGAGCTGCAAGAGCGTTTTGTGAGTGTTGAACGCGATCTTCAACAAATTAAATTAGAAAATCAAGCGCTACAAGATACCGCAAATCAAGATTGGTTTTTATACGGTGGTATTTTAGCGTTAGTTGGCGTTGTTTTAGGGTTTATATTACCTAAATTGAGCTGGCGCCGTAAAAACAGCTGGGATATTTATTAAAAAACCAACATCTCAAAATTTAACAAAACCAAATAACAGACAAAAACTTTATGACAGACAATAAAAACAATAGCCGTGCATTTTCTTCTTTAGTGGTTGATGGTATGGAGCGTGCGCCTAGTCGTGCAATGCTTCACGCTGTTGGTTTCACAAATGCTGATTTTAAAAAACCACAAATTGGCATCGCGTCAACTTGGAGCATGGTGACGCCTTGTAATATGCACATTAATCGCTTGGCTGATGATGCAGCGCGGGGTGTTAATAACGCGAATGGTAAAGCCGTTGTTTTCAACACGATTACGATTTCTGACGGTATCTCAATGGGTACTGAAGGGATGAAATATTCATTGGTATCGCGCGAGGTTATTGCCGATTCGATTGAAACAGTTATTGGCTGCCAAGGTTTTGATGGAGTAGTTGCTATTGGTGGTTGTGATAAAAATATGCCAGGGTGCATGATTGCAATTGCACGTTTAAATCGTCCGGCTATTTTCGTCTATGGTGGCACGATTTTACCGGGTTGCCATAAAGATAAAAAATTAGATGTCGTTTCCGTCTTTGAAGCCGTGGGCGCTCGTGCAAACAATAAAATTGATGATGCGGAACTTGCTGAAATTGAAGCGAAAGCCATTCCTGGTGCGGGATCTTGTGGTGGAATGTACACTGCCAATACCATGGCGTCGGCTATTGAAGCGTTAGGAATGAGTTTGCCAAATAGTTCAGCGCAAGCGGCCGTATCTGAAGACAAAAAACGTGATTGTGAACTCGCTGGCGCTGCTGTGTTGAATTTGCTTGAAAAAGGAATACGCCCAAGCGATATTATGACAAAAGAAGCATTTGAAAATGCGATTACGGTTGTCATTGCATTAGGGGGGTCAACAAATGCTGTATTGCATATTTTAGCAATGGCAAACGCGTCAAAAGTCGATATTACTCTCGATGATTTCACGCGTATTGGTAAACGCGTTCCGATGTTAGCGGATTTAAAACCGAGTGGTCGTTATCAAATGGCCGAATTGATTGAAATTGGTGGTATTCAGCCGTTGATGAAAATTTTACTTGATCAAGGTTTGTTGCATGGTCATTGTTTAACGGTTACAGGAAAAACATTAGCTGAAAATTTAGCCGATGTAGCGCCTTACCCTGATGGTCAAGACATGATTCATGACTTAGCGCACCCAATTAAAAAAGATAGTCACTTAGTTGTGCTGTATGGAAATTTAGCAAAAGAGGGATCTGTTGCCAAAATTACAGGTAAAGAAGGTTTATGTTTTACGGGTAATGCAAAAGTATTTGATGCAGAAGAACAAGCACTTCAGGCTATTTTGAATGGTGAAATAGTGAAAGGTGACGTGATTGTTATTCGCTATGAAGGCCCTAAAGGTGGCCCTGGTATGCGTGAGATGCTTTCACCGACGTCAGCAATTATGGGTAAAGGTCTTGGAAAAGACGTTGCATTAATTACGGATGGTCGTTTTTCAGGCGGCACCCATGGGTTTGTTGTGGGACATATTACACCAGAAGCCTTTGTGGGTGGTGCATTGGCTGTTGTTGAAAATGGCGACTCAATTACGATTGACGCTGAAAATAATGTATTAACGCTGCATGTAGATGAAAACGAAATAGCGCACCGTTTAACAAAATGGCAACAGCCAGCGCCACGTTATACAAGAGGGGTTTTAGCGAAATATGCGAAACTGGTAAACTCTGCATCACTTGGTGCAGTCACCGATAATTAAAACTACTTGATATCAGCGCATATTAACAATTAAATTTTTAGGAGTTCTACATGTTACCTACAGTTAACATTCCAGCTAACACTGTTATTTTTACAGAAGGCTCTTATGACAAAGTCATGTACATCGTCATTGACGGTGGCGTTGAAATTTATGTCGATCGAAACGGTGAAGAATTCACGCTGGCAACTATTCTGCAATATGATTTTTTTGGTGAGATGGCCATTTATCGAAATAGACCGCGCAGTGCGTCGGCAAAAACCATTTCAGATACAAAACTTGTATTAATTAAAAGTCGCGTACAATTAGAGCAATTTATTGTTGAAAATCCTTCATTTGCTGGAAAAATGATGGTTATTATGGGAAATCGCTTAGCGAATACCAACGATTTATTGATTGAAAAAATGAATGAATACAATGCAAGAATTGCTGAATTGACAGCAAATACAGGTGAAACAGCGGTGGTAAATTCGACGACTATCTAGCTGAGTCGTATGTTAAAGATTGGCTTAACAGGTGGCATTGGTTGCGGTAAATCAACGGTATCGAATTTATTTGAGCAATTAAATGTCCCTGTTATCGATGCAGATGTTATTTCACATAATCTTGTAAAGCCAAACCAAAAAGGGTTGATGACGGTCGTTGATCTCTTTGGCGATACTATTCTTCTCGACAATGGTGAATTAAATCGTGTGATGTTAAGAGAGCTTGTTTTTTCAGATATCGAATCGAAAAAAAAATTAGAATCCGCTCTGCATCCATTAATCTTTGATGAAATGACTCTCCAAATCAATCAGTTGCATGATGTGGCTTATTGTATAGTAAGTATCCCTTTATTATTTGAAACGCAGTCACAGCGGTTTGTTGATCGTATTCTGGTTGTTGATTGTGATAAAAAAACGCAGTATGAACGTGTTCAAAAACGCGATAACTTACCTTTTGCCAGTATTGACAAGATTATAGCGTCGCAAGTTTCAGATGAATTTAGGCGGAATAACGCAAATGATATATTAGATAATTCAAAAGATGCTGCACTACTTGCACCGCACGTGAAAAAACTGCACAATTTCTACAATTCATTACGTCTTTCTCAGGATACAACACGGTCGTGAACGACACCTCCATTATTTACGAATTCCCCCTAAATGAGCGAATCCGCGTTTTTATTCGACTCGAACAATTATTTACTCAGTTTGAGCACCATCTTCAAGGCAATACAGTCGTTGATAAACGAGCGGCATTGATTATCTTTTTTGATATTATTGCGATTTTTAAACGTAATGATTTAAAGTCTGAAACACTTAAAGAAATCGATCGACATATCAATGTACTCAATAAAATTGCCGTTAATTCAAATGAAAATGTTGACACGATAAAATTAAAAGAAATATTAACTAAATTGAACGACATGAGTCTGCAGTTATATGCAATGCAGGGAAAAATTGGTTCCCATCTCAGTGAAGATGATTTATTTCAAAGTATTATGCAGCGCAGTGCAATCCCAGGAGGAACGTGCTCATTTGATTTGCCGGAATTTCATTATTGGCTTAATCAAGATGAATCTACTCGCATAAACGATTTGCAAAAGTGGGGGCAGCCGTTTGCTGTCGTGTTTTCAGCTATTCGTTTACTTTTGGATTTTATTCGAAGTAGTCGTCAAGTGACGCAAGAAATTGCTCAAGAAGGTTTTTTTCAAATTACGTTAGACACGTCTTTACCTAATCAATTAATTATTGTGACAATTGATAAGACGCAGCCTTACTTTGTTGAAATTAGCGGCGGAAAGCATCGTTGTGCTATCCGCTTTATGGGTCTTCAACAAAATAAACAGCGTCCAGTTCAAACCACTGAGCATGTTACTTTTTCACTTAGTCGTTGTGTATTTTAAATTATGACGTTAATTGTAAAATGTCCAACGTGTCATGTTGCTTTGGAATGGACGACACAGGAACGCTTTAAGCCGTTTTGTAGTGAGCGTTGTAAATTAATTGATTTGGGTGAATGGGTCATGGAAGAAAAAAAAATTCCCGGGGAATCTATTTCAATAGAAGATGATTCTGACAATAATTTATATTGAGTGATGAATGTTTTCAATAGTTGTGTTAAAATCTAAACGATTAGTCGGGGCGTAGCGCAGCTTGGTAGCGCACTTGTCTGGGGGACAAGGGGTCGTAGGTTCAAATCCTATCGTCCCGACCAATAAAAT
>JBDLQG010000007.1:0-35690 GCA_039800705.1 Pseudomonadota bacterium | reverse complement strand
TTCCATGGTATAGCGCTCACGGATTTCCATTTGAAATTTATGCCATTCAAACGGGTTATATAAACGATCTGGATTTTCAACTAACGAAGATAAGCCTTTCAAATTTGACGTTACATGATGCAAACTTTGTTGAAGTCGATCATAGAATTGAAATGCGATAATCGAACTTTGAATTTTATCGCTTGTTTCCATGCAACACTTGAGCGCTTCATTTCGGACAGGCGTATCTTCTAGCATTTCCAAATGATTATAGATGGTGCGCATGTGTTCAACAATAGATGTAAACGCATCAGTTAACGTGTCTACTGAGGCATCCGCTTTATTTAGCATATCATCAACTTGCCCAGCGGATAAATTCAGTAATTTTGACGTTTCACGTATTTGCGTCCAATCAAGGTCTGGCCTAAAAGAGCTAGAATTTTGTGCCATGCAATCTACCAAAATAAAAGGGTTAAATCAAAAAATCAAATAGACGTTTTTTTGTCACTCGTATTGCTTAATCGCAAATGAAAGCGAAAAGTAGTAGTGTATCGAAAATATTGTATTTATTGTAACAAATATCGTTAAAATCATGCATTTTAATGACTATGTATTTCCAGCCATTCTAATTCGCTCTCTGAAAAACCGGCTGCTAGACGTAATTCTTGATTGAAGCCACTTTTTAATGCGCCACCTTTATAGTAGGTGAGCAGTAACGTTTGATAATGTGCCTCACTTTCTAAGTTACGCGTTTTACATAACGCTTTAAACCACTTTGAACCCAATGCAACATGACCAATTTCATCAGTGAGGATGCGCGTTAAAATGGCGACAGCGTCATCGTCGCCGAGTTGGTTGAATTTTTCAATAAGCGGAGGTGTGACATCTAAACCATGCGCCTCCATGCACCGTGGAACGAGCGCTAAACGCACAAGGACATCATGTGACGTATCTTGTGCTAAGTCCCATAAACCGCTGTGTGCGGGTAATGTGCCATAATCAATATTCGCTGCGTTGAGTCGTGCGCGTAACAATGAAAAATGCTGTGCTTCCTCATCGGCCACGCGCAGCCAATCACGGTAGAACTCGTCAGGTAAACCACGAAAGCGATAAATAATATCCCATGCGAGATAAATCGCCACAAATTCAACATGCGCAATGGCATGAAAAAACGCTGATAGTCCTGCTGGTGTTGTCAGTTTTCGTCGTGGCATTTCGCGTGGCGCAAGCAAAATAGGGCGGTCAGGAAATTTGACTTGCTCAATGGGGCTTACCGTATCGAGTGAGTCAAATATTAATGCGCCTGCTTGCGCATATTGTTGCGCTTCATGGGTGAGGTGGAGTAATTGCTCAACTGTACTGTCATGAAGACACTTCTGAGCGTAATGAAAAATACTTGGCACGGTTTAATAGTTAGAAATAAAGGCTTGAAGTAATGCACCAGCGTTTGCCATGCCGTGATGTAAATTGTCCTCAATTTCAGCCATGGTGATTTCACCTGCTGTTTTTCCTGCTCCCCAGTTTGCAATAACGGCAACGCTTGCGTAATGGATACCAATTTCTTTCGCTAATGCGGCTTCAGGCATCCCTGTCATACCAACAAGGTCGCAACCATCACGTTCCATGCGTGCAATTTCGGCTGCTGATTCGAGTCGCGGGCCTTGTGTGCTGCCATACGTTCCAATCGGGCTTATTTTTAAATTTAATGTTGCTGCGCAATGAATTAAAGCCGCCCGTAATTTTTGGCTGTAGGGGTAGCTAAAATCAATATGCGTGACAGTCCCGTCATTACCATCAAAAAAAGTATGCTCACGCCCGTAAGTGTAATCAATAATCTGGTCAGGAATGGCAATATGTGCAGGCTGCATATCGGCCGTGATGCCACCCACTGCGGCAACGGCAATAATGTCTTGAACGCCTAACTGTTTAAGTGCCCATAAATTAGCACGATAATTGATTTTATGTGGTGGAATCGTATGAGGGTTACCGTGTCGTGCGAGAAAAATAACTTGTTTTTGATGAATGTCACCGATTAAAAATTCAGCAGAAGGATCACCGTAGGGGGTGCTGACAGTTTTTCGGTGCGTGATGTTGAGTGCCGCAAGTTGACCGAGTCCAGTACCGCCGATAATAGCTAATGTTGTCATGGTTTTCTCTTATGATTTTTTAAGGTGTATTAGATGCTTTTAATGATTTGATGACGAATGTGTTTTGATTATAATTGCGTGCTTATTGTAAAACGAGAAACACTGAATTGATATGATGAAAAAATTATTTATTTTTATGCTGCTATTTACGGCAAATAGCGTTGCCGCTCCTGTCAACATTAATACAGCCGATGCACAAAAAATTGCAGATTCACTCAAGATGATTGGTGAGAAAAAAGCACAATCAATTATCGAATACCGAACAAAGAATGGTCAGTTTAAAAATGTTGACGATTTAAAAAAAGTGGCAGGCATTGGAGACAAAATCATTGAAAAGAACAAAAATGATATTCTTTTTTCAGATACACTTACATCCATGACGCCAGCAAAGAAATAAAACGGTGCTCATCAATCGATGAGCACCGTTTTTTTCTTATAGTTAACGCTTCATTGATTCGAAGAATTCACTGTTGGTTTTAAAATCTTTTAATTTACCAATCAAAAATTCTGATGCAGCGGTTTCATCCATGGGTTGCAAAATTTTGCGTAAAATCCATGTTTTTTGCAATGTGTCGGCATCGACTAAATATTCTTCACGGCGTGTACCAGAACGATTGATATTTATTGCAGGATAAATACGTTTTTCAGCAATTTTGCGATCAAGATGTAATTCCATATTACCCGTGCCTTTGAATTCTTCAAAAATCACGTCATCCATTTTTGAACCCGTATCGACAAGCGCAGTCGCAATAATAGTTAAACTGCCTCCTTCTTCAATATTTCTCGCAGCACCAAAAAAGCGTTTGGGTTTTTCAAGTGCATTGGCGTCAATACCGCCAGTGAGAATTTTTCCTGAAGAAGGGACGACCGTATTGTAAGCGCGTGCTAAACGGGTGATTGAGTCGAGTAAGATGACAACGTCGTGTTTATGTTCGACTAATCGACGTGCTTTCTCAATAACCATCTCAGCGACTTGAACGTGGCGTGTTGCGGGTTCATCAAACGTACTTGAAATCACTTCACCACGAACACAGCGCTCCATTTCGGTTACTTCTTCGGGGCGTTCATCAATAAGCAATACAATCAAATAACATTCTGGGTTTCGCTCGGTAATGGCTTGCGCTAAACTTTGCAAAATCATGGTTTTCCCCGCTTTAGGCGGTGAAACAATCAAGCCACGCTGTCCTTTACCAATAGGGGCAATTAAATCAATCATTCTTCCCGTCAAATCTTCACTTGTACCGTTGCCTTGTTCTAATACAAAGCGTTGATGTGCAAAGAGAGGGGTTAAGTTTGAAAAAGTAATTTTATTTTTGGTGTTTTCGGGCGGTTCAAAATTAATTTGATCCACCTTGAGCATCGCAAAATAGCGTTCATTATCTTTAGGTGGGCGAATTTTACCCGTAATAGTGTCGCCTGTTTTTAGAGAAAAACGGCGAATTTGACTTGGTGATACATAAATATCATCAGGGCCTGCAAGATACGAACAGCCCGGTGTACGTAAAAAACCAAAACCATCTTGAAGGATTTCCAAGACACCGTCACCGGAAATATCATCGCCTGCTTTTGCTTGTTTTTTTAAAATGGCGAAAATCAAGTCTTGTTTGCGGGATCTCGCGACATTTTCTAGGCCAAGAGATTCAGCAATTTCGATAACTTCACTGATTTGTTTTAGTTTTAATTCGGTAAGATTCATAAAAGACAGCTCAAAAGAAAGGAAGCGTTAGGAAATAAATTCGCAACGGGGGATATAAAAAGAAAATTAAAGAATATTAATGAAATGATATGCTTGAATACGCACGAGTGTGAGTTGGTAAATTATAACCTAATCAACCTTTATCGTCCAACCTAAATACACAATAAAATGTATGGTCAATGTCGATATTGTGTTACATTTTATGTTATTCAATGCGTAGATTAAAGGCTGTTGCTAACCAATTTTGTGGTAATTTTTGTATGTTTATTAGCTATTTATCACTTTTTTTAAAATTACTGTAAAAATAATTACATGAACGAATTAGAGACTGTTTGGATTGTTGATGATGATAAATCCATTCGTTGGGTAATGGAAAAAGCCCTGCAAAAAGCGGCGATGATAACGCGTAGTTTTGTGAATGCACAGGAGTTACTTGCGTCATTAGAACATGACGAGATGCCGGATGTACTTATTACCGATATTCGTATGTCAAATATGAATGGATTGGAATTACTTGAAAAAATTCAACTGATGTATCCGCAACTGCCTGTTATTGTCATGACGGCATATTCTGACTTAGATAGTGCGGTGGCTGCTTTTCATGGTGGCGCGTTTGATTATTTACCTAAACCATTTGATATTCAAGAAGTGGTTGACCTTGCACATCGTGCTTGTGTTCACTCTAAGCAGCAGCGCAGTGTTGCAGAAAATCCAGTTGCATTAAAATCGAGTGCTATTGCTGACATTATTGGTGAAGCACCGGCCATGCAAGAAGTTTTTCGCGCGATTGGACGATTAGCACGATCACAAATTACCGTGCTTATTAATGGTGAATCTGGAACGGGTAAAGAATTGGTGGCAAAAGCGTTGCATCGGCATAGTCCTCGCAGCGAAAAACCGTTTATTGCACTCAATATGGCTGCCATTCCAAAAGATTTGATGGAATCTGAATTATTTGGGCACGAAAAAGGGGCTTTCACAGGCGCGGTTCAGCGAAGAGCGGGGCGGTTTGAGCAAGCGAACGGCGGCACATTATTTTTAGATGAAATTGGTGATATGCCAGCTGAATTGCAAACGCATTTACTGCGTGTGTTAGCGGATGGTGAATTTTATCCCGTTGGCGCTTATGCGTCGATCAAAGTAGATGTGCGAATTATTGCTGCAACACATCAAGATTTAGAATCTCTCGTTGAACAAGGTCGTTTTCGTGAAGATTTATTTCATCGACTCAATGTCATTCGCATTCATATTCCACCGCTTCGAGATAGAAAAGAAGATATCCCGCTGTTACTGCAATATTTTCTCCAGCAAGCGGCAACTGAATTGGATATGGAAGTAAAAATTTTAAAACCTGAAGCTTTAGCATTATTGGTGGCGCTCGATTGGCGCGGCAATGTGAGACAACTTGAAAACATGTGTCGCTGGCTAACGGTGATGGCGTCGGGAAGGGAGATTCATCTCCATGACTTGCCACCCGAGCTTTTAGTGAGCAATGAGAAAACGTCGTCAAGTGATGATTGGCAACATTTATTACGCCTAGATATTGAGCAACATTTGCGCAATAAAACCGCTGAAATTGCCAAACATATTATTCCTGATGTCGAACGTGTTTTAATTAAGGCAGCACTGGATTTTACAGGTAATAAACGTCATGAAGCCGCTGTTTTATTGGGTTATGGTCGAAATACATTAACAAGAAAAGTGAATGAATTGCGCATTGATGTCATGGATTAAATAAAAAATGTATCCTGTCACACGCGCTGTAAAGATAGTGTGATACCATTCAGCGCATTTTTATATGAGGATTTTATATGCAAGCAACAGTGAAATGGGTTGATGGCATGATGTTTTTGGGGGAGTCGGGCAGCGGTCACACCGTTGTGATGGATGGCCCTCCAGATCATGGTGGGCGTAATATGGGTATACGGCCAATGGAAATGCTACTGCTTGGTATGGGTGGCTGTTCTTCTTTTGACGTTGTACAGATTTTGCAAAAAGGCCGAAGTGATTTAGTCAATTGTGTTGCACAATTAAGTGCTGAACGTGTTGATGCCATTCCGAGCGTATTTAGTAAAATTCATATCCATTTTGTGATCAGTGGCCGTGATTTAAAAATCGCCGCTGTTGAACGTGCTGTAAAATTATCGGCAGAAAAATATTGTTCTGCGTCAATTATGTTGGCGAACGCAGGGGTAGAAATTACCCATGATTTTGAAGTTATCGAGGTTTAATTAAGTTGAATACGAAATTACAATTGCACGGCTTTAACAATTTAACAAAGTCGTTAAGTTTTAACATTTATGATATTTGTTATGCCCCTGCGGAGCAACAGCAGGCGTATATTGAATATATCGATGAAGCGTATAACGCAGATAAATTGACGCAAATTTTGAAAAATGTAGCAGATATTATCGGTGCTCAAGTATTGAATATCGCTCGCCAAGATTACGATCCCCAAGGCGCAAGTGTCACCATGTTAATTTCGGAAGGCGACTCGCCACCACCACCTAACATGAACAGTCAATCGCCAGGGCCACTGTTGTCTGAAACCGTGTTAGCACACCTAGATAAAAGTCATATTACTGTACATACTTATCCAGAAAGTCATCCAGATAATGGAATTAGTACTTTTAGAGCGGATATCGATGTGTCAACGTGTGGAAAAATTTCACCGCTCAAAGCACTTAATTATTTAATTCATAGTTTTGAATCCGATGTTGTGACGATGGATTACCGTGTGCGTGGTTTTACACGTGATATTTCAGGGAAAAAACATTATATCGATCATGATATTACCTCTATTCAGAATTACATCGCTTTAGATACGCAAAACAGTTATCAAATGATTGATGTGAATGTGTATCAAGAAAATATTTTTCACACCAAAATGATGCTTAAAAACAGCGCATTGGAAAATTATTTGTTTGAGAAAGAATGTAATTTATCGAGTGAACAAAAACTTGAAATTGAGAAAAAAGTCGATAAAGAAGTGACTGAAATTTTCTACGGTCGCAACTACCGTCAACAAGAATAACGGCATTATTCAAGTCAACGGTTAGAGCGATGATTTTTTGTTTTAAGAGGCTTTAGCCGTTTTTAGTTGGCGTGCGAGTAACACAATTGGATGGATAATAGCGATATTGTAGTTTTTTTCACGAAGTCCCGCCGCAATATGCAATGCGCAGCCGATGTTTGAACTCACCAAGTAATCTATTGGTTGAGATGTGGCTACCTCAACTAATTCATCAAGTAATATTTGCGCCATTTTTTCATGTCGCAAGCTATAACTTCCCGCTGCGCCACAGCATTGCGTTGTTTCTGGTAATGCGGTCAGAGTGACTTGAGGGATTTGTTGTAATAGTTTTACAACGTTTTTTTCGCTGCGCAATCCATTTTTCAGCGAACAAGGCGCGTGCAGCGTCACGTTTGCAGACAGTGGTTTAAGATGAGCACTTAGATCAATATTGTTTTGTATCAAAAAATGGCTAATATCCATTACTTTTGATGAAAAGTCTGCTGTGTTATATTCTCGTAAAGTGCTGCCACAGCCGCTGGCAATACTAATAATGGCTTGTAAATTTTCTTGTGAAAAAGCGCTTGTATTTTGCATTGCTAAATTTGCAGAAGCGATTTGATCGCCTTCATGCAGAGCGAGTGCGCCGCAACAGGTTTGATGTTGGGGAATGTGTACATTAAATCCTGCGCAAGTTAATATTTCAATAGCACAAAACACTGTTTCACTATCCGCTAATTCCCCCATACATCCCACAAATAAGCCGACGTCACCTTTTATGTCTTTTTTCTTTGTTATTTTCGCTGGATAATACACTTGCAATGAGGGCGCGTCATGAGCAGGTGGAATGAGTCGTTCCAGTTTTTTCAAGCCAAATAAAGTGGGTAAACGTAATACTCGTGCAATCGTTTGAATATTATGTTTTTGATAAAAATGCACTGTTTGCTTCACAAGTTGAAGCGTATTTTTATTTTGAACGATGTTTTTGAGTAGACGCGCAGTAAAAGGCGGTTTTTTATCTTCATGTACCTCAGCACGAAAATCATCAATGAATTTTCCATAAGGTACAACCGCAGGACAGGCTTTTTCGCATGCACGGCAAAGTAAGCAGTTATCAATGTGATTGAGTAAATTCGTTGATATGGGTAATTGCTCATTTGACCACGCTTGAATGAGCGCAATGCGCCCTCTAGGTGATTCATTTTCATTTTGCGTGTGCGTATAGGTTGGGCAATGGGGTAGGCATAAGCCACATTTCACGCAACTGTCGGCAATAGCTAATAATTTTTGTTTGTTAGTTTGAGTCATTTTGCGTTTCCAATAGGGTTAAAGCCTGAACTATCGCGTAATATTCATCGAGTTTGGGGCGATACAAAAAAGCGCCCAATCCCGCCACACCCGTTAAAATATAAAGCGTGTTTACGCTATCACCCAAAATAAACATCATAACGCCAAGGCCGCCAATGAATGTCATCATACTTTGTGATACACAAACTGTTAAGGTGTAGCGTTTTTTTGCTAGTGTTGATAAATCAATTTTAGGCTTTAATGGTGGCATTGTTTGATTTAACCGCAAAAAAATGTAGCGCAGCAAATTAGTGATTGGCAAAAGGAAGATAGCGCCAATGTAACATTCTGTTCGCCATAAAATAAGTGATTCACGTGAAGCAGGAAGTACTTGCCCGTGAATAGTGTTTTGGATATAAATCAGTGCGGTGCAAAGTAACGTAAAGACAATGCCTGTTATGATCCAAGGAAAAAGCAACGGGTGTTGCGAGGATAAAGAAGTGGATTTCAAAAGGTAAACTCGTTGTAAATTCAGATTGAATGCGTCTATTTTATGCCCTAATGTGTCGGGCGTAAATTTTTCATATCATGCTCACTCTTTTTCTATCAAATAATGTTCGCTTATTCCTTATGTTTGCGCCTTGTATGTTATTAAAAGTACTGCAATAATGAAGCTATTAAAACAGATACGGGTTGAATTTTATGTTTGAAGTAGGTTTTTCAGAATTGGTCATGGTGGGACTTGTCAGTTTGCTTGTTATTGGCCCTGAACGGTTACCTAAAGTGGCAAGAGTGGTTGGTTTTTGGATTGGTAAAATGCAGCAAATGGTGGCTAGCGTGAAACTTGAAATTAGTCAAGAGTTGCATGCGGAAGAAATTCGTCAACTCTTGAAAGAAAATGAAACTATGTATCAATTAGACGATAAAATCGCAGAAAAAGCGCTTTCAGATACAGCAACACATATTGAATCACAACCGCAACATAAAATACCGCAATCCCATGAATAATAGCTCTTCTTATACGGCGGATTTGCCGTTTATTTCGCATCTAATCGAATTGCGTAATCGTTTGATACATATTGTTATTTTTATTGCGTGTATTGCACTGCCACTTTCCATTTATGCAAATGACATTTATGCGTTACTCGCTCAACCTTTAATGACGCATCTGCCTCAGAATAGTTCGATGATTGCTACCAATGTGACGTCACCTTTTATGACGCCATTTAAATTGTCATTGGTAACCTCCATATTCATTTCAATGCCGTTTGTGCTTTATCAATTTTGGGGGTTTCTTGCACCGGCTTTGTATCGCAATGAACAGCGCACGATTTTTCCGCTACTTGTTGCTAGCACGGTTTTATTTTATTGTGGCGTTGCCTTTGCCTACTTTGTTGTTGCGCCTTTAGTGCTTGCTTTCTTCACAGCGGCTGCACCTACGGGCGTCACGGTAATGACCGATATCGAAGCTTACTTAGATTTCGTGTTGACTTTATTTTTTGCTTTTGGGCTGTGTTTTGAAGTGCCCATTTTTACAATTGTGGCGGTTTGGTCGGGTTTTACCACCATTGATAGTTTAGTGGATAAGCGACCTTATGTGATTGTAGGTGCTTTTATTATTGGCATGTTTTTAACACCGCCGGATGTACTTTCACAAACTCTTCTCGCTGTACCTATGTGGTTATTATTTGAAGTTGGGTTATTATTTGCGCGACTCAAAATCAAACCGTCAGCCGATGACAATGCACACGATAAGGCAAAAGCAATAAACGTTACTTCACAGAGCACGAAAAAACGTGGCCGGAAATCCAAGAAGTAACTCATTTTATTAGGTTGTATTATGAAAAAAATCGTGTTTTTGTTTATGTGTTTTTTTACGATGACAGGATGTGGCGAAGAAGAAAAAACAGAGCCAGCCGAACGTGTCACGGTGATGATTGAAAAAAGAGATAATCTTGCTTATGTGACGGGTGAAGATTTACCCTTTACAGGTATCTTTGAAGGCTATTATCGAAACGGTTATAAAAAGGCTGAAATTCATTTTAAACATGGTAAACAAGATGGAACAGCGAAGATTTGGCATGACAATGGGCAATTGAGCAATGAAGCGAATTTTAGAAATGGCAAATTGGACGGATTATCGACAGAATGGCTGAGAAATGGAAAAAAAAGTAAAGAACGCTTTTTTAATGAAGGTAAATTAATTGCCACAATGGAATAACGATAACAATGAATGAGTTTATTAGGCTTAATATTGCCGTTTTAACTATCTCAGATACGCGAAACGCCGAAAATGATATATCTGGCGATACTCTTGTTGAGCGAATTCAACAAGCAGGGCATTGTGTCATCGAGAAAAAGATTGTTGCTGATAATATATATAAAATTCGAGCGGTCGTTTCTCAGTGGATTGTAGCGGAACATATTAACGTGATTCTCACAACAGGTGGAACGGGGGTGACGGGGCGTGACGGGACACCAGAAGCGGTTGCCCCGCTTTTGGATAAAGTGCTTGATGGTTTTGGTGAGATCTTTCGCTGGCTTTCTTATGCGGATATTCAAACGTCAACGATTCAATCTCGCGCCATATCAGGTGTTGCGAATGGCACTTACCTCTTTTGTTTACCGGGATCATCTAGCGCGTGTCGTATGGCGTGGGATTCACTAATTCAATCACAACTCGATTCACGTACCCGTCCGTGTAACTTAGTTCAACTTATGCCTCGACTTTTGGAAAAATAATTATGCCTTCTGTTTTTTTATTTCTCGGTACAACATTGGCTTTTTTAGGGGTTGTTTTTGGTGCATTTGGCGCACACGCCCTAAAAACAATGATGACACCAGAACTTCTTGCCGTTTATCAAACAGGCGTGACGTATCAAATGTGGCACGCTTTTGGACTGATTGCCATTGCGCTAATCCAACAACACGATTCGCAATCTGCGTTACTTAAATGGGCGGGAGCGTTAATGTTTTTGGGGATTATTTTATTTTCGGGGAGTTTGTATTTGCTCGCCATACTTGATTTACCTGCGTTAGGTAAAATAACACCTATTGGTGGCGTGAGTTTTTTAATTGCGTGGTCATTATTAGTCATTTTTTCAGGTAAAAAACAGACACGTCAACGCTATAAATCATCGCGTTATTAAAAATTTGAGGACAGTTAAATATGGAACTCGATACATTAACAAATCAAGTGATTGCGTTAGCGGGAATCGCGCAATCTGTTGCATTGGTACATGAGTTAGCAACAACGGGTAAAGCTGATTCTCAAGGGCTTGAAACGGCAGTCAGCTGCTTACTAAAAACAGAATCTGATAGCGTATTAGATGTCTATGGCAATGATTTAGCAAATCTTAAAATAGGATTAAACCACCTTAAAAGCCAATTAACGGGCTATGAGATTGCTTATCCAGATCAAGCACGTTACGCCGCATCGCTTGTATTTTTAGAGCAGCAATTAAGCGAGGCACCATCCATGCTGAAAACGATTTCAGTTGGACTTGAACGTGCTCAATCACAGACGCAGCATTTCAGTCTAACGCATGAAAACGTATTAGCGAATTTGGGAAATTTGTATGTGCAAACGGTGAGTAAATTTCAGCCACGTATCATGATTAATGGCGTGCCAGATTACTTATCGCGCCCTGAAGTGGCAGATAAAATCCGAACGTGTTTACTAGCGGGCATTCGAAGTGCAATGCTTTGGAAACAATGTGGCGGTAGACGTTGGAAATTTTTGATATTTCGTAAAAGAACGGTGACTGAGGTTGAACGTTTATTGCAACAATTGTGAGTGAAATTCACTATTTTTTTGATGAATACAATTAAAAATCAGTTAGATGGTGCTTGCAATCTATTAGCGTATCATTCGCCTTCGCCTCGTCTTGATGCGGAAGTGTTATTAGCATTTGTGCTTGGTAAAAATCGTAGTTATTTACGCGCGTGGGATGATAAAGAGCTTGAATTAGTATCACTTGAGCTATTTACGCAATTAGTCCAAAAAAGACGTATAGGCGTTCCTATTGCTTATTTGATCGGGTTGCGTGAGCATTCACTTGAGCCCACCCAGACAAACCAGGTGCCCAAAGCGAAGGCCGCCATGATGATGATTACGGTAGTCCAAGATGCTACCGAGTTACCGTGTCCTGGATCGTTGCTATTCGACATGATTGCCAGCATATTAAGTTTCTATTGAGTGATTGGCTGTCGGCATTATCTATTGAGGCTAAATTTGACTTTATTTTAAGCAATCCTCCTTATATTGCAAAAGATGATGTGCACTTATCGCAAGGTGACGTCCGTTTTGAGCCGATGTCTGCATTAGTTGCTTCAGATAACGGATTTTGCGATATTAAAACAATTGCTAGCGATGCAAAAAAACATCTACGTGTAGGAGGGCAACTGTGGTTTGAACATGGTTACAATCAAGCGCAAGAAACCCGAGCAATTTTAAAATCGTTAGATTATAAAAATGTTAAAACGTATATCGATTTATCTGGTCAACCCCGTGTGACAATGGGTTTTATCTGAATATTGAGGAGCATAAAAAAGCGCCCGTCTAGCAAACTAAACGGGCGCTTTTTACGTTAAGACTTAAACGTTACTTTGCTTTCGCTTTATTACGTTCAGCGACTTCTTTAATCACTTCGTCAGCCACATTTTTAGGGCAAGGCAAGTAATGTGAGAATTCCATTGAGAACTGACCACGACCTGATGTCATCGTACGCAAATCACCAATGTATCCAAACATTTCACTCAAAGGTACTTCAGATTTAATACGAACACCTGTTGCACCAGCATCTTGTGATTTAATCATGCCACGACGACGATTTAAGTCACCAATAACGTCACCAACATGATCAGATGGTGTAAAGGTATCAACAGCCATAATCGGTTCGATTAATTGTGGTGATGCTTTTGGAATTGATTGACGGAAAGCGGCTTTCGCTGCAATCTCAAACGCGATTGCTGATGAGTCAACGGCATGGAAACCACCGTCTGTTAAGTTTACTTTGAAATCAAGACAAGGGAATCCAGCAAGTACGCCTTTATCAAGCATGGATTTAAAGCCTTTTTCAACTGCTGGCCAGTATTCGCGCGGTACGTTACCACCCGTAACAGTTGATTCAAATACGAAACCTGAACCAGGTTCACCTGGGGTGATGATGTAGTTGATTTTGCCGTATTGACCTGAACCACCTGATTGTTTTTTGTGGGTGTATTCGTCTTCCACTTCGCGTGTAATGGTTTCGCGGTAGGCAACTTGTGGTTTACCTACGATAACATCAACACCATGGGTACGACGTAAAATATCCACTTTAATATCTAAGTGTAATTCGCCCATGCCTTTCAAAATTGTTTCGCCGCTGTCTTCGTCGGTTTCAACGTGGAATGAAGGATCTTCTTGAATCATTTTACCTAGTGCAACACCCATTTTTTCAGAAGCACTTTTATCTTTTGGCGAAATCGCAAGTGAGATAACGGGTTCTGGGAAAACCATCGGTTCTAATGTTGCAGGGAATTTAGGATCGCACAATGTGTGGCCTGTTTGTACATTTTTCATGCCAAGTACAGCAACGATATCACCTGCTTGCGCAGATTCTAATTCGTTTCTTGTGTCAGCGTGCATTTCCACAATACGACCAATACGCTCTGTTTTACCTGTGAATGTATTTAAAACGGCAGTGCCTTTTTCTAATTTACCAGAGTAAATACGCAAGAAGGTTAACGCGCCAAAACGGTCATCCATAATTTTAAATGCTAATGCGCGTAATGGTTTATCTGCGTCTACGATAGCGAAATTACCTGTTGCATTACCATCTAAATCCACTTCAGGTTGTGGATTCACGTCCGTTGGGCAAGGTAAGTAATCAATAACACCGTCTAAGACTAATTGAACACCTTTATTTTTGAATGATGAACCGCAGAATGTTGGGAAGAAATCCATATTCACGGTGCCTTTACGGATACAACGTTTTAATGTATCGATATCAGGTGAAATTTCGTCATCTAAGTATTTTTCATACACATCGTCATCTTGGTCGACAACGTCTTCAACCAATCGTTTACGCCAATCTTCTGCTTTTGCTTGTAATTCAGCAGGAATGTCTTCGATGGTGTATTTCAATGGATCGCCAGATTCATCCCAAATCCACGCTTTCATTGTTAATAAGTCAACAACTCCCACAAATTGGTCTTCTGTACCAATAGGTAATGTCATGACAACTGGTTTCGCTGCTAAAACGTCTTCAACTTGTTTAACGACACGATAAAAATCTGCACCAATACGATCTAATTTGTTGATATAGATAACGCGAGAAACTTTTGAATCGTTAGCATATCGCCAGTTGGTTTCGGATTGTGGTTCAACACCACCAGAGCCGCAGAATACACCGATACCACCGTCTAACACTTTTAAAGAACGGTAAACTTCGATTGTGAAGTCAACGTGACCTGGTGTGTCGATGATGTTGAAACGGTGATCTTTCCAAAAACAGGTCGTTGCCGCAGATTGGATAGTAATACCGCGTTCTTGCTCTTGTTCCATGAAATCGGTCGTTGCCGCGCCATCGTGAACTTCACCGATTTTGTGAATTTTACCGGTTAACTTCAAAATACGTTCGGTTGTAGTGGTCTTGCCCGCGTCAACGTGAGCGAAAATACCGATGTTTCTATAAAGGGATAAATCTGTCATGTGTTTACTTACTCTAAAGGGAGATGAAAAAACTGGTTGAAAGCGTACTATTTTAACCTAAAAATAGGCAAATAAGATAAAAAACCGTTAAGTAGTTGGAAAAATTTAAAGTGTTAGATGAAAAATGTGTTATTGAACGCACTAAATTGACCTAGAATTTAATCGAGAACTTTAATTTTGTGTTGCATATGCAATTGCTTGCCATGCAATGTCAAACATGAAATGTAATTCTTCGTGTGTAATGACATACGGTGGCATGAAATAAATGACATTGCCCAGTGGGCGTAGCAAAACACCTTTCTTTAATGCGTATTGATATACATGTAGGCCGCGACGCTCTTGCCATGGATAGGGTTCGCGTGAATGTGTATTTTTGACTAGTTCAATAGCTAAAATCATGCCGGTTTGACGAACTTCGCTGACGTGAGGGTGGTCGATGAATCGTTTTGATAACTCAGCCATTTTTGCCGCCAAAACTAGGTTGGTGTCCAAAATATTCTGAGTTTCAAAAATAGTTAGTGTGGCTAAAGCCGCGCGACAGGCTAACGCATTGCCTGTATAGCTGTGCGAATGGAGGAATGCTTTTTGATTTGTGTAGTTATCATAAAATGCGTCGTAGATGTTATTTGTGGTAAGCACGGCAGAAAGCGGCAAATAACCGCCAGTAAGCCCTTTTGATAGGCATAAAAAATCAGGTGAAATCGCGCCTTGTTCGCACGCAAATAAAGTTCCAGTTCGACCAAATCCAACCGCAATTTCATCGGCAATAAGGTGTACGTCGTATTTATTGCAAGCGTCGCGTAGTAATGTCAAATAGATGGGGTCATACATACGCATACTGCCAGCACATTGAACCAAAGGCTCAATAATGACGGCACAAACATCCCCAGCATGTTGTTGTAGAATATTGTCTAAATGTGCAAATTGACGTGTGGAATAATCTGCCCAGCTTTCGTTTTTTTCTCGAAAATAACAATCTGGACTAGGCGCGGTAATGACGTCCATGAGGAGTGGAGCATAGGTTTTTTTATAAAGCTCAACATCGCCAACAGCAAGTGCGCCAAGTGTTTCGCCATGATAGCTATTTTCGAGGGTAACAAATTTCGTCTTGCGAGTCTGTCCCTGGTTTTGCCAGCTATGAAAACTCATTTTCAATGCAACTTCCACCGCTGACGAGCCGTTATCAGCATAAAAACAACGTGATAATCCAGCGGGCGTTAAATCGACTAATTTTTCGGCTAAATCAATGGCCGTTTCATGGGTAAAGCCTGCGAAGATAACATGTTCTAGTGTCTCTAATTGTGCTTTTAATGCAGCATTAATATCGGCATTAGCATGGCCAAATAAATTTACCCACCAAGAGCTAATGGCGTCTAAATAACGGTTCCCTTCAAAATCTTCAAGCCAAACACCTTTGGCGGATTTGATGGGGATTAGCGGGAAACTTTCATGGTCGTGCATTTGTGTGCAAGGATGCCAAAGCACATTCAAATCACGTTGTGATAAAACCGAATTTTTCATTTTCATTTTTTTGCGCTGTCACGCAGACTGATTATTTCCCATTTTTGCGCGATAGCAAAATCATGTAATTTTTCATCTGGATCCACAGCGACAGGATGATCTACCAATTTCAGCAGCGGCAAATCATTGTGTGAATCACTGTAAAAATAACTGCCTTCTAGTCTTTCATTGTTAAGCGTTAACCATTCATTGAGTCTTGTCACTTTACCTTCTTGAAAACAAGGAATACCCGTGACATTGCCAGTATATTTTCCATCAATCGATTCAGGCGTGGTTGCAATAAGATTTGCAATTCCATAAAGTGCCACAATAGGGGCTGTGATGAACGAATTGGTGGCGGTAATGACGAGCAATGTATCACCTTGTGCTCGATGTTTTTCGACCAATGCTTTTGCCTTGTCAAGTAAAAGAGGCTTAATGATAGTGTTAATAAATTCTTGACGCCAACTATTTAGCTGCTCGATAGAGTGCGCGGCTAAAGGTGCGAGGGCAAAGCGTAAAAAAGCTATCATATCGAGCGTACCATTTTGATAATCTTCATAAAATTGCGCATTGATTTTGTCGTAGACAAGGCGATCAACAATGCCTTGATCAACTAAAAATTTTCCCCATAAATAATCACTGTCGTCAGCAATTAACGTATTGTCTAAATCAAATATGGCTAAAGTCATGAATTGTTTTTATATAAAGTGGTTAAAAGAATAGGAAGCTATGGCATCTCACGTTTTTTTATGGAACAATGCTGCCATTATCGACAACCCGATCACACTGTTATTCTAACATAGGCTTAATTCAAAACAGTGCACGGGCTAGCAAACAGGTTTTATTAACATGATAGACTCAAAAGGATACCGGCCCAATGTGGGCATCATCCTTTGCAATGACGAGGGTCGCGTGTTTTGGGCAAAACGAGTGGGTGTCAATTCATGGCAATTTCCGCAGGGCGGCATTAATCCAAATGAAGACCCCGAAACCGCGATGTATCGAGAATTGTGGGAAGAAACAGGCTTACAACAGCAACATGTACAACTTTTAGGGCGCACACGTTATTGGCTGCGTTATCAGCTGCCAGAGCGCTATATACGAAAACATTCTTTGCCATTGTGCATTGGGCAAAAACAAATTTGGTTTATCTTGCGTTTAATTACGCCGGAGTCAAATGTGCGTTTTGACTATTGCGTCAATCCAGAGTTTGATGGATGGCGATGGGTGGATTATTGGGAACCACTTAAGGATGTGGTGTATTTTAAGCGTAAGGTGTATCACAAGGCGATGAGTGAATTAGGCGAAATTCTGACTTTCGACAATGTGCCTGTGAATCCAAGCGGTTATTTAGCTAAAGCGAAAGAATGGTGGTAAAAGTAGCAATAGTCGATTTTTTTGTATATAAAAAATCGATATTGCTAAATCGAATGTTTAATAATACCTATTTTATGTTAATATTAATAGGTTTAACTGAATGAAATTAGGATGATTTTATTCTCAACATACTAAATTAAGAAAGTAGATACTTAGCCGTTACATCAAGTAATGCAAATAAAAACGAGCCAAATCAATGACTAAATATTCTCAATCAAGCAATTCACAACCTTTGCTCTATAACGCGGATTTATCGCAAGATAGTTGCGGTGTCGGGTTTATCACCCATAAGCGTAGCGTGCAAACCCATGACTTGTTGGCGAAATCACATGAGGCCTTATGCACGATTCCACATCGCGGTGGCATGAGCGCTGAGGGTATTGGTGATGGTGCTGGTGTGAATATTGATTTGTCACTCAAATTTTTCCGTAAAATCACAAGTAACCCAGCGTTGGAGTTGGGGCAATTTGGGGTGGCGAATTTCTTTTTCCCCGAAGATCATGCGCATTATGATTCTGCAGCAAATGAATTAGTTGAGCGTCATTTCAAAGAATTCGATTTGCCTTTAATTTCACGCCGCGTCATTCCTGTTGATAATTCGGTTATTAATGCTGCCGCTGTTAAAGCGCAGTTGCCTATTGAGCAATTTATTTTTGGGCGTCCTGCTCACTTGCAAAATGCAACGCATGATGACTTCGAAAAACATGTACAACGCGCTTTAGTGACCATTGAGCAAGAAGGTTTTAGTTGTGCAGAATTAGCCGGCTTTTACCCTTTATCAATGAGTTCACGCACGCAAGTGTATAAAGGGCGTTTAAATTCTGGCGAAGTGATCCCTTATTTTAAGGATTTGTACGACGTTGATCATGAAATTAGTACGCTATTTTTTCATACTCGCTTTTCAACAAATACCGCGCCTGCAACGATGATGGCGCAGCCATTTCGCTACATGGCACATAACGGTGAATTAAATACGGATAAAAAAAATCGTTTAAGTGAAAATGCGATTGCACGTCAGCATGGCAACACCGTTTGTTTTCCAAAAGGCCAGTCAGATTCTGGGCGTTTGGATCAAACATTAACACGCAGAATTAACGAAGATAATTTAAATATTGTTGAAGCGGTATTAGCGATGATGCCGCCAGCGTGGGAAAACGATACAACGCTTTCACCGCAAGTTCGTGCAATGCTTGAATATTTCAGTTTGTACGAAGAAAAAAATGACGGTCCTGCTGCGTTGATTTTCAATGACGGTATTCGCGTGGGTGCGCGTCTTGATAGATTAGGTTTGCGTCCGCTGCGCTCGGTTGAAACGCATGATTATTTAGCGGTGATGTCCGAAGCAGGGCAGATTGACTTTCCGCCTACGGATGTTTTAAAGCGTGGGCGCATTGAAGCAGGCGGCATGCTGTACTTTGATCACAGCACGGGCGAAACGTACGATTCACATCAGGTGATGGAGCGTTTGGCAAAAGAGAAGAATTATACTGAGTTGCTTGCTCAACGTTCAGTGCATTTATCCGAATTGCCTAAAGTTGAATTAAGTGAATTGAACAATGATTATAGTTTAAGTGTTCAACAGCGTTTTACGGCTTATTCACATAATCAAGAAAGTTTCCGGTTTTTACTTGATCCTCTTTTGGCAACAGGCATGGAGCGTATCTCAGCGATGGGTTACGGTTTAACGCCCAATGCCCTGTCAGCAAGTGAAGGCGGTATGTCGCGCTATTTTAGTCAGCGCTTTGCACAGGTGACAAATCCACCGCTAGACTCAATTAGAGAAAGTGATGGCATGACACTGCGCGTTGCTTTAGGGGCAAAACCGAACTTTTCAGATAACAGTAAGCAACTGGTGATTGAAAGTCCAATTTTGCAACGCACGCAATTAGAGCAAATTCGTCGTCAAACACAGGTTAAAACCATCACGATTGATGCACTTTACACGCCTAATTTTACCGATGCACATGCAAATGAAACGCAATTAAGTGATTCCCTCACTGCTGTCTGTGATGCGGTTGAGCAAGCAGCAAGAAATAATATAGGTATTATTATTTTATCTGACGCGGCAATCAGTGCACAGCAAGCAGCGATTCCTGCTTTGCTTGTCATTGCGGCGGCAAACCAACGTTTAGTTCAACAGGGTTTGCGCTTTAAATCATCATTAGTATCAGAAACAGGTCAATCGGCAAGTCCACATGATGTGGCGACTATTTTAGGATTTGGCGCGTCCGCCATTTGTCCAATTACAGTACATAGTCGCGCATTGACTCAATATACTGCTGCTGATTTGCAAAAAGTCCTTGATAAGTTTCAAAAAGGAACTGAAAAATCGTTAATGAAAACGATGGGCAAATTCGGTTTATGTACGGCTGAAAGTTACATTGGCGGTGAATTTTTTGAATCAAATTATTTAGATACGGATGAGCCAAAATTAAGCCCTTATTTCCCCAATATCCATTCATCTGTTGGTGGTGTACGTTATGCCGATATCGCGGCAAGTGCAACGCAGTGGCATCAAAAAGCATTAGCGGTTAATGATGAAAAAGATATTCCATTTTTAGGCTTATTTAAAGAGCGTCAAGAGGGCGCTGGGCATTCATATGGAAATGTGGCAGTGCGTGAATATATTCACATGACCGACGAGGCCATTTTATATGTTCCACAGGAAAAATCACCGCAAGCAAGCGATACCGCTTATTTAGATTTAGGTTACGCTAAACGCACGCCAGAGCAAATTGATACGTTTGGTATTACGCCAGCGTACCGTAGTTTTACGCAGAATTTATATGTTGAGCGTGATTCACGTCCGGCGGCATTGCGCGATATTATGGATTTCCCCGTTAATGTTTCAGGGGCGAGCAGTGTTGATGATTTTGACCGTATTTTAGGAAAACAAAATCTTCGAGGTAATGTCAATTATTTGATTCATGGCTTGTCGGTAACGAAAAAGGAACATGAGTTTAAGATTGTATTTACCGAAAATAATACGCAAAAAAGACTTGAATCTTTAGAGGCGCATTTAAGAAAGCGATTTATTGAAGATTTTCATTTAGTATCTTGCGCATTGAATGTGGTTGGTGATGTGTTGACAGTTGCTAATGTGCCGGCAGGAAGTTTGTTATTTGATTATCTCAATACCATTAAAACAGCGCGTGCGGCTTTAGCGCTAAGTGAAGTTCAGCCAGCGCATGAAATTACGAAAACGTTAGCATCAGGAGCGATGAGTCATGGTGCGTTACTTGGTGAAGCACATGAAGCGGTCGCGCAGGGGACTAACATTGTTGGAGCGTTGAGTAATTCAGGTGAAGGTGGTGAGCATTTCAGTCGATTTAATAGTATTAAGTCGAGCAAAATTAAACAATTTGCGTCGGGGCGTTTTGGTGTTTGGACAGGGTATTTAGCCGATCCAACGCTGGAAGAAATTGAAATTAAAATCGCGCAAGGTGCAAAGCCCGGTGAAGGCGGTCAGCTGCCAGCAATGAAAGTATCTGTTGAAATTGCCGCGTTGCGCGGCGGTACACCAAAAGTTGAACTAGTCAGTCCGCCACCACATCACGATACTTACTCGATTGAAGATTTAGGGCAGCTTATTCATGATGCAAAAGCAGCGCGTGTCAAGGTCGGTGTGAAACTTGTGTCTTCGGAAGGGATTGGGACGATTGCCGTTGGGGTTGCAAAAGCGGGTGCAGATGTTATCAATATCGCTGGTAATACCGGTGGCACAGGCGCAGCAGCTGTCACAAGCTTGAAAAATGCAGGGCGTTCACCTGAAATTGGCATTGCAGAGGTGCATCAAGCATTATCTGTCAATGGGCTGCGTGATAAAGTGATTTTACGTTGCAGTGGCGCACATCAAAGTGGGCTTGATGTAGTGAAATCGGCTATTTTGGGTGCGGATTCATTTGAGTTCGGCACAACAGCACTTATGATGCTGCGTTGCGTCATGGCGAAAAATTGTAATATCAAGTGTCCAGCTGGGTTGACGACAGCGCATGAAGAATTTAAAGGCGATGCACGTGTGCTTGCGCAATATTTTATGAATGTCGCGCACGAAGTACGCGAATTGTTAGCCTCTCTAGGATATCAAAGTTTGCGCGACATTCGTGGCAAAACAGATCTACTTCATTTAATTGATCACCCTTGCATGGTAGGTCAGTTGAATTTGACAAAAATGTTGCATGAAGTAGAAGAAATTAAAATTGAGAAACCTATTTATTTAGAAGCAGGTTTCAAAGTTGATGATGAAATTTTATTGCGTGTGAAAGCCTTTTTGGATAATGGTCAGTCTGAGCAATTGGTTATTGACGGTGATAGATTTAAACTCAATAACAACGATAAAACCGTTGGCGGTCAAGTAGCTATAGATATTGAACGAATTTTGAATTATGAATTCAAAGAAACGCCTAAATTTATTTATACACATTCTAATGGGCGTCGTTATTTAGCACCTGAAACCATTGTTATTCACACACACGGAAGCGCAGGCCAAAGTTACGGTGCATTTTTAAATGACGGCATGAAATTACATCATTTAGGCACAGCTAATGATGGGGTAGGTAAATCCTCGAGTGGCGGTGTGCTTGTTGTAGAATCTCCAGGTGGTGGTATTAAAACGCAGGGAAATAATGTATTAATTGGTAACTTTGCGCTGTTTGGTGCAACAGGTGGCAAGGCGTTCATTAATGGTGAAGCAGGGGATCGTTTTGCCGTTAGAAATTCCGGTGCGATGGCTGTTGTGGAAGGCGTTGGTGATTTTGGTTGCGAATACATGACCAACGGTGCTGTACTTAATATCGGAACGTTTGGTAAAGGATTCTGTAATGGCATGTCGGGTGGTAATGCGTACCAATACGATCCAGAGAATAAGTTAACAGGACTTTACGATAAAACGTCTGTTGAGTTACATGACTTAACCGAAGAGTCTGATACGGCAAAGGCGCATGAGCAAATTGTCTTGGCGATGCTTGAAGAACATGCGCAATACGCAAATTCAAGTAAAGCACGTCATTTACTTACAAATTGGGCAACTGAGCGCAAGCATTTCAAATTTGCTGTGCCGCTTTGGCTCTATAAAACGCAAACAGCGAGTTACTTGCAATCAGCGATGGATGCAAAAGAGATCGTTGAAGAATTAGCTGTTGATTTAGCTCAGCACCACATTGCGCGAATTAAGGCAGCTTACCAATCTGGTCATATTTTGTTTAATGGTGAAGTACCCGCTTACGGCGAAACGGATAGCGTATTAGCGGTAAATTTAATTAATAGTTTTGCTGTGTTTAAAAAGGCGCAGGCTGTTGCGAGCGATATGCTAAAAACAGTTCCTGAATCTGAGCGCACAGAATTACATATTCAGCAGGCGGCGAAAAAACTAATTTTAGAGCGCCCACGCAAATTACAAGATGCACTACTCAAGACAACTCGTGAAGCTTATGCTTCCTACAGTCATGAGCAGTTGGCTGTGTTGTTAGCACATAAGCGCTTAAGTGATTATAAAACTGCATTAATTAATCGTTCTGTGCAAAGCATCAATTCAATGGGATCAACTGTTTGGATTATTGAACAAAGTCAAATCAACCGTGCAGCACTTGCGCAAGTACCTTGTGTAGACAAGCAATTAGCTGCGTTGGTTGGATTAGAATTGACGCAAGATTTGGCTGGTTAAATTGGAAAAATAAATTTAGGTTAACGACAAAATGAATAGATATCAACTTCCAAATGACGCGCCTTATAGCGAAAGTCAATATGCGTGGCTCAGCGGATTTTTCGCTGGGTTGCATTCGCAGTTAGTCAGTAACACCAATAATCAAACGCAAAGTGCGCATCCTGTGCATATTTTATATGGTAGTCAGACAGGCACTGCAGAATCCGTGGCGCGTGATGTGGCAAAATCAGCGAAAGCCTACGGCCTTAATCCTATTATTAAAAGCATGGATGAAGTCGAGGCGAGTGCATTGGCAAAAATAGACACTTTGCTTATTGTGACTAGCACTTATGGTGATGGTGAAATGCCTGACAATGCCCAAGTTTTGTGGGCAGAGGTGTCAGGTGATGCAATGCCAAAATTGGCGCAATTACAGTTTGCCATTCTTGCATTAGGTGACACAAGTTATGATTTATTCTGTCAAGCGGGTATGGATTGGGATAATCGATTAGAGCAGTTAGGCGCGAAGCGACTGCATGCAAGAGTTGACTGTGACGTTGAATATGAAGAACTTGCACAAGAATGGATACAAACGGTTATTCCATCTTTAGCGGGCAGTAGTCATGCAGCAGTTATTCCATCTGAAGGCAATAACGATGTGTCGCCATATAACCGTAAAAATCCTTTCCCAGCAAAATTGTTAGTTAATCGTTTATTAACTGCTGAAAAGTCATCAAAAGAAACCCGTCACTATGAAATTTCGATTGCCGGTTCAGGGTTAAGTTACGAAGCGGGTGACGCACTTTGTGTAGTGGCGACAAATTGTCCTCAATTAGTTGCAGAGATAGCAAAGGCAATTAATGCGCAAGGAGATGCGTTTGAACACGCGTTGCGTACGCAGTACGAAATAAAATTACCGAGTAAAGAATTATTAAATGAAATTGCGGTACGCTCAGGCAATCAAGAATTAGCCACCGCCTTAAAAGATAAAGAAACATTAAGTCATTATTTATGGGGTCGGGATACACTTGATTTGTTGCTTCAAAATCCAACCGCGATATTTTCAGCTGATGAGTTTATCGCCTTATTGAAGCCTTTGCAGCATCGTGCTTATTCGATTTCATCAAGTGGTAAAGCGAATCCAGAAACCGTTCATTTAACAGTGGCAAGTGTGCGTTATGATGCGTTTGAACGTCAGCATAAAGGGGTGTGTTCAACGTTTTTAGCTGATTTAACAGATGAGTCAACCGATATTCGTTGTTTCTTTACGCCAAATAAAGTGTTTCGTGTACCAGACAATAACGACTTGCCTATGATTATGGTAGGACCGGGTACGGGTATTGCACCGTTTAGAGCCTTTTTGCAAGAGCGTCAAGTGCGCGGTGCAAAAGGTAAGAATTGGCTATTTTTTGGGGATCGTAATGCAGCAACCGATTTTATTTACCGTGACGAATTAAAAGTGATGGAAAATAGTGGTTTATTGACACGTTTAGATCTGGCATTTTCACGTGATCAAGCCGAAAAAGTCTATGTACAAGACAAAATGCGCGAACACGGTGCAGAATTGTTCGCATGGATTGAAGCGGGAGGCTATTTCTTCGTGTGTGGTGATGCGTATCACATGGCAAAAGATGTTGATAAAGCATTGCATGATGTGATTGCTGTACATGGCAACAAAACGGAGCAACAAGCAACCGATTATGTGAATTTGCTTAAAAAAGATAAGCGTTACGTTCGTGACGTGTATTAATGCACAGCGATTATTTTGATCTACATTGCCAAAAATGCCCGCGTTTAGCGGCATTCTTGTGCGAAGTAAAAGACAAGAATCCGACTTATTATGCAAAGCCTGTTGCACCGTTTGGTGATGAAAATGCACAATTACTGATAATAGGTCTTGCACCGGGAATGCACGGAGCAAACGCAACAGGTAGACCATTTACGGGTGATTTTGCAGGCATTTTGCTTTATGAAGCGTTGCATGAATTTGGATTTAGTAATTGTTCTCAATCGACATCATTAAATGATGGTTTAGTATTAAAAAATGCACGAATTACCAATGCAGTCAAATGCTTACCGCCACAAAATAAACCTACAGGTGAAGAAATAAACATCTGTAATCAGTTTTTGAGTGCCGAATTAAAAACGTTGCCAGAAAACGCTGTCATTCTTGCCCTTGGCAACATTGCTCATCAAGCAGTTTTAAAAGCTTATGGTTTAAAAGTAGCTAGCGCAAAATTTGCGCATAATTCTTGTTTTGAATTTGAAAATAACAATACACTTGTTTCGTCATACCACACAAGTCGCTATAACATTCAAACGAAAAGATTGACCAAGGCCATGTTTACAGATGTTTTTAAAACAATAGAGTATCTGTTAGCGCGTTCTTAGATAATATTTACTATTGCATAAATTAAAAGCCGCGTCTAAGAAAATTTAGAGGCGGCTTTTTTTGTGTACAATGGATTCATTATAAAAAATAACAATGACTTCAATTTAGGCTTATGTTAAAAAAATATTTTATTTTTGGGGCGGGGCTGAGTGCTTTAGCCCTCATCATTTTGCTAATTCAATGGTTTTTTGTACTTGAGCAGCACGCAAGAGCAAAGCCACCTGCGACCGTTTTTAGTAACGCGGATAATGCAAACGTTGAAAAGCCGTGTACAGATGAACATGTTGAATGGCGAAGTGCACAGGAAATTGAAGGTGTTTCTATATTAGCATCACCCGTTTGTGAGCCAGATAATCCCTATACGATTGCAGCGGCAACCAAAGGAACAAATAATGTGTCAATGTCAACGCTTATGCAAAGTCATTTGGCACAAGATTCCATTGTGATGGGGGAAGATTTAGATCATGACGGTGATCCGGATGTTATTCATATTAAGTTAGAAGTCGTTGAGCTTAACGGATTTAGTCCTGATGGCGATTATTTAATGAATACATACAATATCGCCCCAGGAGTACAGCCTTCTTTGTGGGTCTATGCGCCTAAAATGCAAGGGATGGCTGTCAAAAACTTCAATTCCCGTGTTGCCCATCCTCTGCTACGTGCGCCTTCTCCTGTCATTCGTGTTGAGCAAGGTGATAAAGTTTTTATTACATTAGAAAACACGCATTATCTCCCTCACACCATTCATTTACACGGCGTGGATCACCCATGGTTGAACTCAGAGGGGCAGGATAATGATGGGATGGAGGAGCATGCAATTTTTCCGGGAAAACAGCATACCTATGAAATTCAACCTCGTCATGCGGGGACGATGCTTTATCACTGTCACGTTCAAACAGCGCAACATTTCATGATGGGCTTAAATGGCATGTTTATCGTGGAAGAAAATCGTCCAAATAATTGGGTGCAAACATTGAATATTGGTGCAGGGCAGGTGCGCCATCCTTCTGCGTCGGTCAAAAAGCAATATGATCAAGAATACGATCTACATTATCAATCACTCGATAAGCAACTCACCAGAATTCCACAGGAAGCCAATGATCCACGCCTCATCAGTCAAAAAATGAGTCGTGACTATAATATGTCAACGTCAACTGAGAATTATTTTTTGCTGAATGGGCATTCATTTCCTTATACATTGCGAGATGCAATGATTGTTGCCGGTGAAAACGAAAATATTAAGTTACATATTGCCAATTTACAGCGAACACCTATTGCTGTGCATTTTCACGGACATAAAGCAACAATCATGGCCTACGATGGGGTTGATGCTCAGCAAGGCACTCAAATAACACGTGATGTATTTGATATTTCACCAGCGCAGCGGCTAGATTTATCACTCAAAACACAAAATGATGGTTTAAATAGTTATGGTGCTGGACTTTGGATGTTCCATGATCATGTTCCAACCGGAACAACCACCGATGGTATGGAACCAGGAGGGAATATGGCAATTTTGGCGTACAAAAAATTATTAGATGAACAGGGAATGCCAAAAATGCACGAAGGTATGTTTAATGACGTATTCAACAAGGAATATTACGCCAAAAAACGCCCAATTTGGTCTACAGGTGATTTTGCTTTTCTCTTAGGTGATGCCGGTTTGGTGGTTCCAGAAAATGGTGAGTTAATTGCCTTTTTCATGGTGTGTGGAATGTTGATTGGCTTGATTATGTTATTAATTTCATTTTATATAAGAAAAGATCATGAAAAATAATTATTTACGGCATAAAATTAAAGTAATTTCTATCTTGTCAATTGTTATATTGAGTCTCGCTCAAGTGAGTTTTGCGATGATGTCTATGGATGAAAAGGGGATGGTGATGAATGCAAACAGCGATAACTTGCCTAAGGATTGCCAGAAAATTTCAGAAGAAGTGAATTTGACCGTTCATGCAGGGCAGAAATACGCCACGAAGTTTAATGGAAAAATGTTCGCATTTGATCAGCAGGAATGGAATGTTGCACCGTGTGCAAAGATTAATATCACTTTTATAAATGATGATCAAATTAGGCATCAACTGATGATTCATGGGTTGCCGGGGTATTTATATCCTGAAGGAATGCTTCATTTAGAGCTTTATGGGCAGGGAGAGCTTCATGCGTCAGTTATTTTACCAAGTCAAAAAAAGACGTATCTTGTGCATTGTGAATTGGCACAACATGCAGAGAAGGGTATGAAAGCACAATTGAAAGTGGGTGGAGGCGATGGAGATTTGCCAAGTATTCCCGCATTGAGTGCGCCTGTGAAAACGGATATTTATACACTGGATTGGATGGCGATGAAGTGGGGCGGGATACTGATTTTACTGGTTTCGTTCATCATTTTTTATGTGGGGCGCGTTTTATTTTTGCGATATTTGAAAATGAGCAACTAGTTGAATTTTAGCGTTTTCTTAAAGGCAAAAAAAAGATTATGTGTCATTTAGAAAATTATTTAGAAAATTGCTGTTGACAACAAAGAATGAACTGGTAGACTTGACCACGCTAAAAGGAGTTGCGACATTTTGACGCAGTTACCAGAGTTAAGATGCGGGAAATGGATGTGATAAACATTGACTCCCGAATACAATCGGGGATTTAGTAATTTTTAGGAGGTTAAAATGGCCGCTACAACCGAATCAGTGAGAGCTGATGTTGCGGAAGCACCGCTTTTAAACAAAAAAAATATGTTCGCAGGCGCAGCACTTTATATTGTGTTCTACGGATGGGTTCGTTGGTATGAAGGGGTTTACGGCTGGTCAGCTGGCTTAGATTCATTCGCTCCAGAATTCGAAACATACTGGATGAACTTCCTTTACATCGAAATGGTTCTTGAAATCGTAACTGCTTCTGTATTGTGGGGTTACATTTGGAAAAGCCGTGATCGTAAAGTGATGTCAATCACACCACGTGAAGAATTACGTCGTCATTTCACACACTGGGTATGGTTGGTAATGTATGGCATTGCAATCTACTACGGTGCGTCTTACTTCACAGAACAAGATGGTACATGGCATCAAACAATCGTTCGTGACACTGACTTTACTCCAAGTCATGTTATTGAATTTTATTTGAGCTATCCAATCTATATCATCACTGGTGTAGCTTCGTTCTTATACGCAAAAACAAGATTGCCAACCTATCAACAAGGTTTGCCATTACAGTACATGGTATCAGTAATTGGTCCTTTCATGATTCTTCCAAACGTAGGTTTGAATGAATGGGGTCACACTTTCTGGTTCATGGAAGAATTGTTTGTTGCTCCTTTACACTACGGTTTCGTATTCTTCGGATGGGCTGCTTTAGGTGTATTAGGTGTTGTGAACATCGAAGTTGGTGCTATTTCTAAACTGTTGAAAAAAGACTTAGCTTAATTTTTTAAGCCATTCTTAAAAACTGTTTAAAACTGTTGTAAATTACTATCTCCCACTGCTCTGCCAATTTTTTAAAATGGTGGAGCAGTTAAAATAGAGAGATGGTATCATAAAAATAATTTAAATCCTTTAGGAGGTAAGCTAATGAGCGCATCTCAATCAGCTGTACGGTCTCGCGCTGAAGCGGTAAAAGTTTCACGCACATTTGACTGGATGATTTTGTTTACGTTGTTCTTCGTAGTATTAGGTGGTTACCACATTCACTATATGTTGACTGGTGGTGATTGGGATTTCTGGACAGACTGGAAAGATCGTCGTTTATGGGTAACCGTTGCGCCAATCGTTTCAATCACATTCCCTGCTGCAGTTCAAGCATGCTTGTGGTACCGTTACAGATTACCTTATGGTGCAGTAGTTTGTATCTTAGGTTTGTTATTAGGTGAATGGGTTAACCGTTACTTAAACTTCTGGGGATGGACATATTTCCCAGTTAACTTCGTATTTCCTTCACAATTAGTTCCTGGTGCGATTGCACTTGACGTAATTTTGATGTTGAGTGGAAGTATGACATTGACAGCTGTTGCTGGTGGTATGGCATGGGGCTTATTGTTCTATCCAGGCAACTGGCCAGTTATTGCTCCATTACACGTGCCAGTTGAATACAATGGCATGATGATGACTTTAGCTGACTTACAAGGTTATCACTATGTAAGAACAGGTACACCTGAATACATCCGTATGGTAGAAAAAGGTACATTAAGAACTTTCGGTAAAGACGTTGCTCCAGTATCAGCGTTCTTCTCTGGTTTCGTAAGTATCATTATTTACTTCTTGTGGCATTTCTTCGGTAGATGGTTCGCTTCAACAGCTTTCGTCGAAGGCGAAAACGTTTAATCTGTCGCTACCATTACCACATAGGGGGATATATGAAATTATTAAAAGACAAAGTTGCTAAATTGTCCTTTGTTGCATTGCTTGCTGCATCTTCTGCAGCAATGCTTTACACACCAACAGCTGCGGCTCACGGTGAAAAATCACAAGCTGCGTTCATGCGTATGCGTACTATTCACTGGTTTGACCTAAATTGGTCAAAAGAAGAAGTGAAAGTTAACGATACAATGACCGTAACAGGTAAATTCTTGGTTTTCGCAGGATGGCCTGAAACTGTTGACAAACCAGAAGTATCTTTCTTAAACGTAGGTATTCCTGGTCCAGTTTTCATTCGTCAAGGTTCTTGGATTGGTGGTCAATTAGTACCACGTTCAGTTTCTTTGGAATTGGGTGAAACTTATGAATTCAAAGTATTATTGAAAGCACGTCGTCCAGGTGACTGGCACGTTCACTCAATGATGAACGTTCAAGGCGGTGGTCCAATCATCGGTCCTGGTAAATGGACAACCATTACTGGTTCTATGAAAGACTTCGTTAACCCTGTTACAACTTTAACAGGCGAAACAATCAATCTTGAAACTTACAACCTTGACAACACATACTTCTGGCATGCTTTATGGTATGCGATTGGTTTAGCTTGGTTGGCTTATTGGGTTCGTAAACCAATGTTTGTTCCACGTTCAATCGCGGTTGAATCTGGTAAAGCAAATACATTGATTACTAGCACAGATAGAAAAGTTGGTGTTGGTTTCCTTGTTGGTACAATCGCTATCGTTGCTATGACTATGGTATCTACAAATGAAAAATATCCTGTAACAACACCACTTCAAGCTGGTTTGTTGCGTGGTATGAAAACATTTGAAATGCCTGCTAAAACTGTCACCGTTAAAGTTGAAGATGCAACTTACCGTGTACCAGGTCGTGCGATGCAAATGACGTTGAAAATCACAAACAACGGCGATTCAGCTGTTCGTTTAGGTGAATTCAACACAGCTTCTGTTCGTTTCTTAGATCCAGCTGTATTAGAAGATACAACTGGCTATCCAGACGATTTGTTGGCTGAAGAAGGTTTGACTGTTAGCGATAACAGCCCATTGAAACCAGGCCAAACAAGAACTGTTCAAGTTACTGCGTCTGACGCGGCTTGGGAAGTTTACCGTTTAGCTGACTTGATCTACGATCCAGACAGCCGTTTTGCTGGCTTGTTGTTCTTCTTTGATGAAAACGGCAAACGTCAAATGATTACAGTGGATGCTCCATTAATTCCTGTATTCATCTAATCGTTTAGCTTAGCTATCTGAAAAGATAAAACCCCCGTTTACGAAAGTAGCGGGGGTTTTTTATTACTCTAAATTTTAAGAAATTAAATGCGGTATCGGTTGTGTAAATATTAAGATGAATGGAAATTTTTGGTCACATGTACGCTATTCCACTGATGTTTCGACAAGCTCAGTATGAACAGCGCAAGGTGTAAGGGATAGCTTTAGAGGCGATGTTTAGCCTAATCCTACGGCAATAGTGAATTATTTTTTGCTAATCATGCGTTTTTTGCGGAAAAAATAGATTCCACAGATAAATGCTATTAACGCAGGAACACCACCGGCAAGTGCGATCTGCATATTTTCTGATAATTTGGATAATAAAGGCGTCTCACCAACGTGAAAATTGATTTTTAGTCTATCTTCTTCAGATATGGCTTCATCACCACCTATCGCTAAAATTAGCGAATAATCCCCCAATTTATCTAAATCGGCTTGCGCTTCAACAACACCTTTTGAATATATTTTGGGAGGCACTTCGTTGAGCGTACGAATTTCTTTGAAATCTGTTGGTTTGTCGCCTGTTTTTTCAATTTCTATAACGCGAATACCGATGGGGGTTTTGCGAATGTCACGGTCAATTAAGTCCGCTGAGAAAAAGGCTCTGCCAATGCTTGGTAATTCTTGACAATAAGGTTTTAACAGCGCTTCTCGATCATTGCCTTCTAGTGGCGTTGTTGGCTTTAAGTAAGCGCTAAAATGTACAGCGTAAAAATCATTTGCGATAAGGCAGCCAACGCTATTGATATCTGCAATTTGAGGAGGCGTTCCTAATTTATCGTTGTTGCAACCGGTGAGAAGCAGGCTTGAAATAATGGTGCTTAAAATAATGTGTTTTTTCATTTTATTTTTATTATTTAGGTGAATATAAGGTGATTTTTACCTTGGTGCTTTGATCAATCAAAAACTAAGGCGCTTTAATAGTAAATTGAAACTTCCCCGTTACAATGTGTGTATCAATTGATACAACGCGATACCGAATTGTATAGGTACCTGCTGGGAGTGTAGGTATTGTGCAATATAAGTGTGCCGCATCAAGTAATTCTTGTTGTACATCTTTATTGTCAACACGATTCCCCGTACTATCAATCACGGCAAGGGCTTTGTATTCACTGCCAACCTTATCGTTAAACCAAACATCAATTTGTTTTGGGGATGCCGTTAACGTTGCATTTTCTTCAGGCTGAGACTTCACCATAATCGCATGAGAAAATACAGGCAGAGATGATGTGCTCAAAATTAAAAAAGCAACTGATAAAAGTGTTTTATTTGAAGAATAACTTTTCATAAAAATTTAGTGCCGATATGGGAAAGGAGTCGTATTATACCCCGACTTAATACTAAATTTTCCAACCTTTATTATGATAAAATTTTTAAGAATTACCGTACTGTTTATTATTTGCCAAATGAATGTAGCTCAGGCCGATGATGTTTTACCGGATTTTACTCTTTCAGATACAGAAGAAAAAATACATAGTATTGCCGAATGGAAAGGTAAAATATTAGTCATTAATTTTTGGGCGACATGGTGTCAACCTTGTTTAAAAGAAATACCTGACTTTATGGCACTACAAAAGCTGTATGCTAAACAAAACATACAATTTATTGGTGTTGCTATTGATGATGTAGCGGCTGTTTTGCGGTATAAAAATGCAATAGGAATACATTATCCTGTACTGGTTGCTAATGAATGGGATGGTTATGATTTATCTGCACGTATGGGTAATACGGCCAATACTGTACCTTATACCGTAGTGGCCAATTCTGATGGAAAGATAATCTATCGTTATGCTGGCGCAGTCAAAAAATCTGATTTAATTGCGGTCATTGCACCGAAATAATTTAGTCAAGTAATCTTATTGCTAATTTACTTGGCTGTTTGCGCTGTTTTTCTGTCCAAAAAATTTGTGCATTATTGTTATCTGTCGCCAAGATTCTTGGATGAGTTGCAAAGCTACCTATGTCAGATAGACGGCGAGGTAGCGACCATGAATTTCCATTGTCTATGGATTGTGAGGTGTAAATAGTCGTCCCTTCTGGTGACATTTCATCCCAAACCACAACAATGCGACCCTCAAGAGCAACAATATCACTGTGGGTAGCATTTTTTCCGATCTTTACTGTCTTGTTTGCTGATACGGTATATAGACCGGATATATTAGGGGATCCAGTCCAAACACTGCTATAAAAATTATTTGATTCATCAAACGTTAAAGCACCTCCCACGTGAGGACACCCATCGAATTGCCAATGAAATTCACCGATTGTTTGTTTGTTTTGCCACGTAATGCCATTATCGCTAGATGAGAGCATGGTCATATCACGTGGTTTCGCATCTCGATAAAGCACATGAATCATTCCATCAGGCGATAAAGCGAGGGTATTTGAGCAGCATGAGCATGTTGAATCATCGAGTTTACGAGGAGTTTGCCACATTTCACCCTGATTAGTCGATTGGGAATAGCGTAAACTTTGGTAGCCGTTTTCTTCGGGGTCCGCGAGCCAAACGGTATGAAAATAACCTTGCTCATCTACCAGCAAATCAGCATGTGATTGATCACCACTATCATCGACAGCAGGATTTTTTCCTTGTTGCCACGATTTCCCTCCATACTTTGAATAGAATGACACTAACGGCCCATTATTTGGGATTTCACCTTGTACTTGCCAGAGAGCAATAATATTATTATCTCGAGCGGCTATTTGTACATCATTTCCTCGTGAAGCTAACGCAGTGGGTAAATTTTCTCCGATATTTATGGGTGCTGACCAATGCAAGCCGCCGTCAGTTGATTGTAAATAGCGCACAGAAGTTGAATGATTCTTGTCAGGTGGCGTCCCTGAAATAAGTAGATGAAAGGTGTTGCCGTCAGCATAGACATCAAAACTACTTATCTCTAAAAGTCCAAAAGCAGTTTTTGTTTGAATAGATGGCTGGGGTAAATGTATTGAGGATGTAGTGCTACAACTGATTAAAAAAACACTGAAAGCCATAGTTTTCAAATAATTCTCTGTAGTAAGGCTTACTATAGCTCATGCAATAAAGTGGTGGCTGAAACCCTTCCACAATTAAACCCCACCATCTGTCTCTTTCTCCAAAATTGATGGGACCGTCCATCGCACCCATTCCTTTGGTTAATAACCAGTTACGTGCCACATCAAAAAGCATATCAGCTGCATTTTGATCATTGATACAATCAAAAAAACCAACTCCCCCCACAGGACAATCATCTCCTTTCGTTCTGTATTTTTTATTGACAAAAGCCGCAATTCTACCAATGCTATTGCCATTTTTATCGGATAGAATCCACCTTTTTACTTCTCCAAATCTGAATGCTTTGTTTTTTTTGGGGTCAAAAACCTCTTTTACGTCTTTATCTAATGGGCGGATATAGTTGGGATCGCCTTTAAAAATGGTTGGATTTACCAGTATAAACTCTTGTTCAAGGCGGGCATTGGTTACTTCTATCAGTTGCATATGGCAAATTTAACGAATAGGCAATGGTTTTAAGGTTTTCCACATCTATAAAACGCTGTATTTTTCTTTTCAGATTTTGCTTTGTGGCCCTTACCTTTGCGGCCTGAAAATGCAGGTTTTAAAACTGCAACCTTAAACCCCAAAAAAATGGCAAACGTAGGTAAAGTAAAACAGGTAATTGGCGCCGTAATTGATGTTCAATTTGAAGGCAAACTTCCAGAAATTTATAATGCCCTTGAGCTTACAAAAGAGAATGGTGATAAACTAGTTCTTGAAGTTCAACAGCACCTTGGTGAAGACAGTGTTCGTACTATCGCAATGGATGGTACCGAAGGTTTAGTGAGAGGTACTAAAGTAGTAGATACTGGAAAGGCAATTGCAATGCCTACTGGTGAAGGAATTAAAGGTAGATTGTTCAATGTAACAGGTGATCCAATTGATGGACTTCCTGCTGTTAGTAAAGAGAATGGTCGTCCTATTCACAACCTTCCTCCAACATTTGATAACTTAAGTACAGCAACTGAAGTTTTATTCACAGGTATTAAAGTAATTGACCTTATTGAGCCATATGCAAAGGGTGGTAAGATTGGATTATTTGGTGGTGCTGGTGTAGGAAAAACTGTATTGATTCAAGAGTTAATCAACAACATCGCAAAAGCGTACTCTGGATTATCAGTGTTTGCAGGTGTGGGTGAGAGAACACGTGAAGGAAACGATTTGATGCGTGAGATGATTGAAGCTGGAATTATGAAATATGGCGATTCATTCAAACATAGCATGGAAGAAGGTGGTTGGGATTTGAGTAAAGTTGACATGAAAGAATTGTCTGATTCTAAAGCAACATTCGTATTTGG
>JBDLQG010000006.1:0-26223 GCA_039800705.1 Pseudomonadota bacterium | reverse complement strand
ATACATTCCGCTCCTTCTTTTTCTGAAAAATCGGTACTTTTAAATGCAAAGCCATTGGTAATCTCTGCTAATGTTTCAAGCGTTTTAATTTCCCAGCCTGCTTTCATGACGATGCCTCCTGTTTGAAAATTAGCATGCCAACACGGTCAATATGTTCAATCAATGCTCTATTTTTCAAGTCGCTGTAATTTTGCAAATCGACAGAATAAGGCAAATTGGAATCATCCAAATCGAGCAAGAGTTCTGAAATTAAAAAACGGTCGATGTTGTCACCAAATACCACTAAATCAATATCACTGCGCGGGTGAAAATTTCCTTTTGCGCGTGAACCATATAATTTGACGGCTTGAATTTTGGGATGTTTTTTAAAAATCTGCGTTAAAACGTCGAGTTGTTCGCTTGTTAAACCTGTTAAATTCATAATTCATTCGCATCCATGAGCAATGAAAAATACCATTCATCAAGCATTGGTAAATAAGAATCGGCAATCGATTGAATCACGGCTTCAAATTTAACGAAATCATAAGTGTGACTCATTAAATTTCTATCACCAATCATTTTGAGCCACGTATCTGGGTCATTGATATATTTTGCGGCGAAGGCTTGACGTACAACGGCTTTTGGTGAAATTTGGTCTAACACAATGCCGTCAAATTCCATTTTGTCTTTCAACACTTTCCACGCGAGTTCAAACGTGTATTCAAACCGTTGGATGATGCCCTCTTTTTCTAATTGCTTGAGTGAAAACACATCTTCTTCCATTGCTTCACGCAATAACGAAAGCGCACGACTGAAATTAGAAAACCGTTGTTTCCAGCGAGTGTCTTGATTTTCGTTGCTCATAACAATCCTCGAATTTTGGTTAAAACGTCTGCGCTTTCAGCATCTAACGCGCGGTCAACAAAATCGCGCAAGTCGTCACCGACTAGGGCTTTGTTGTGGTCGATGTTGCCATTTTCATCTTTGGGTGCTGCCCAACTTTCCCAGCGGTAAGGTTCATCGAGAATGAAGTTATAGGGTTTACCTTCTAATGCCGCTTCGTCGGCTTTGTCTTGTTCTAAACCATCGAGGTATTTTAGGAATAGCAACCATGAAGTTTGCTCGGTGTAATCGAGTTCGGTTGTACAGCCTGCTTCTTTCCATAGGATGTCATCGATGTTTTTAAACGCTTGCTCAAAGGATGCCATATTATTTTGTTCCCTGTAATTTTAAAATCAAGCCATTTTAATATTCATTCTGGTGTGATTCTAAATTTTAATGTCAAATATTCACAATCACGTTATTACTTGCTCGGCTAATTGCCACATACAGACAACGTAGCGCTTCTTCACGATTGGGATTGGAAAGAATGTCCTGTGCATCCACAAACACATTTTCAAACGTTGAACCTTGTGATTTATGCACCGTCATCGCGTAAGCGGGGCGAATATCCGTAAAAATTCGCTTAATTTTCCAATAATCAATCCAATCAAAATGTTTTGCTGATACATTTTTTGCCATAAATTCAAGTGATCTATCGAGTGCTTGTTTATTATCGGTGACAATGAAACTGACACGTTCTTTTTGTCCCACAATACTACATGTGACCATGTAACGCGTAAGCGTAATGGTGCTAAAGTGAAAACCGTTATTTATATGTTTGCGTGTGGGTGAAAATGTGTAAGGATCGAGTTTTTTTATTTTTTCGATTTTGCCTTCGGCTTCTGTACCGATGAGAATTTTATCCCAATCTTTCTCAAGCTTCTTATCGAGCTTAAAGTCTATTTCCGTGCTAATAGCATGCAGTGGATTGGAAAAAACAATCGGTTCCCCAATCGCAAACGGCTGATCTAAATCCGCGTATCGCAGTTTTTGAATTTTCCGATTATAAAAATCAACGGTTTTGTTTCGCCATGCAACGACGCGGTATTTATCAAAATCACCATCAAATTTTTCATTGCTAAATGCAGATGGCATCCAGTGTGTAAAGTGTCGACCAGGCATGACGTGAATGCCAATATTACCTGCTTCATTGGTAATTGATTGGAGAGGAGGGAGCGTCATCGCGCCATTTTCAATCGCTTCTCGAATATCGCTACACAAACCTAAAATGGGATTTTCACTGCGTTGGCGCATGACTTTCGTTAAATAATGACTGTTTTTAAATGTAAACGTTAGCGATTTTTTCTCGCCAATGGGGGGTAATTGCGCATCATCACCCATCATAATGAGTTGAACACCGTCCATATCGATAGCGCTATGAAGATAATTAAGTAACTCTTCATCAATCATCGAAATTTCATCAATGACCACTAAATCAAATTGATCAATGCTACTTTTACCGCTACTGGTGAGAATTTCTTTCCCGCCGCGAGTTTCAATTTTCAAACCGAGTAGCGAATGAATCGTGACACATTTGACGGCGAGTCCTTGACGCTCAGACATTGTTTTTAACACGCGCACTGCTTTATTGGTTGGTGCGGTAAAACAGACTTTGAGGTTTTTGGGTAACAGTTCGATTAAATGTTGAATGGTAAAACTTTTGCCTGTTCCTGCAGGGCCAATTAAACAAAAAATGTCTTCACGGCCTGTTTTGACGAAGTCGAGCATCGCGTCGATGGCAGCTTGTTGTTGGTCATTTAATGTCATTAAAATTATGCAGGATCAGGCGTTATAGAGACAAGTGACTTTAATACACGTTTCCTAGGAAATCACGTTTACCAATTTCCACGCCATTGTGTCGCAAAATGCCGTAAACCGTACTTACATGAAAATAGACATTTGGCAAAACAAAGTCGAGTAAATAAGGTAATCCTTGAAAGGTCACCGTTTTATCGCGGATAAGAAAGACAATGGTATTGTCTTCTGAGCCGTTAATGTGTTCTGGTGTGCTTGCGTGCAGTAAATCGAGTGTTTTATCAATGCGTGAAATCAATTCAGCAAAAGTCGATTCATTATCTTCAAACTTCGGTGGCTCAATGCCCGCTAGACGTGAAACCGCCCCTTTCGCCACATCGGTTGCAATTTGTACTTGTTTGACTAGCGGATACATATCGGGATAAAGACGCGCATTGACAAGAACGGCTGGATCAATTTTTTTATTTTCCGAATAGAGAATAGCTTTTTCGAGAATGGCGCGTAAATTCGATAAACTGCGAATCATCGGTGGAATAGAAGCGGTGTACATTGAAATCATAATCCTTCTCCAAAAAGTAACGAGTCTTGTTTGATGTCAGTATTGACGTTTATTTAAACCAGATGGCTGCGCAAATCATCAACGCAGCCGTTAAAATCGCCCAGAGTTGACTGCGCTTCTGATTAGCTATTTCACGGCGTAATAAGGCGAATTCACGTTGCTGAAGTTCGGCACGTTGCTGTGCATGAGCCGCGTTATCAAGTGCTTTATAAAGCAATGATGGAATTTCGGGAAATTGATCTGCAAATTCGGGAATTTGTTTAATTAATTTACTGATTTTCGCTTTTGGACTTAGACGTTCTTGAAACCAGCCTTCTAAAAACGGTTTGGCGGTTTGCCATAAATCGAGTTCGGGGTATAGCTGACGGCCTAATCCTTCAATATTAAGCAATGTTTTTTGCAACAGCACTAACTGGGGCTGAACGTGCATATCAAAGCGTCGCGCGGTTTGAAATAAACGTAGAAGTAGTTGCCCAAATGAAATATCTTTGAGCGGTTTTTCAAAAATTGGCTCGCACACGCTGCGAATGGCGGCTTCAAATTCTTCAATGCGCGTGCCCGATGGTACCCAACCGGATTCAACGTGCATTTCTGCCACGCGCCGGTAATCGCGGTTGAAAAAGGCTAAGAAATTTTCCGCTAAATAACGTTGATCTGAACTTGATAACGTGCCAACAATACCAAAATCCACCGCAATATATTTATCGGGTAGTTCGACAAAAATATTACCGGGGTGCATATCTGCATGAAAGAAATTATCGCGGAAAACTTGCGTGAAAAAAATTTCAACGCCACGTTCAGCAAGTACTTTGAAATTAGCACCACCTGCTTGCAGTTGCGCAATTTCGCCAACGGGAATACCATAAACGCGCTCCATGACAAGCACATTTTTGCGTGTAAATTCCCAATGAATTTCAGGAATATAGAGGCTGTCAGAATTTTCAAAATTACGCCGCAATTTAGCCGCATTTGCCGCTTCGCGCATTAAATCGAGTTCATCTAAGGTGGTACGCTCAAACTCTGCCACCACTTCTTTTGCGCGTAAACGTTTAGCATCTACCCAAAAACGCTCAGCAAGGCTGGCTAGTTCATAAAGCAGGGCAATATCTGAGGCAATACGCGGTGCAATATCGGGGCGAACCACTTTGACAATGACTTTTTCACCCGTATGCAATGTTGCTGTGTGAACTTGCGCCACTGACGCGGAGGCAAGCGGTGCTATATCAAATGTAGCGAAAGCATTTTGAACGGATGTGCCCAATGCTTTTTCAATAATTTTCACCGCATCCGCGCTGGCAAAAGGGGGTACTTTATCTTGTAGTTTGACTAATTCATCCGCAATATCGTCAGGCAATAAATCCTTACGTGTTGAGAGTGCTTGACCAAATTTGACATAAATAGGCCCTAAATCTTCGAGTGTTCTGCGAATACGAACGCCGCGCGTATCGGCATCACGTTTTAAACGTGCATACGGTGAAAAAATAGCAAAATAGCGAATAGGCCGAAAGAAAGGCGTTTGCAATGCTAATTCATCTAAACCGTGACGAAGTAGCACCCAATGAATGTGAACAAGACGAAAAATGATTTTTAGGCGCATTGAATAAAGACGAGTAGAAAGGTCAAAAAAAGCAGACGCTAAGAAAAAGAAAGTAGGTTATTTTATCGCGTGTCAGTACCCGAAGAACCTGCGTTATGACTTAATTGTGAAACCCCATAAGGCAATTTCATTTTGTCATAAACACCTTGTGTGGGTGCAAGCCAAACGGTACCTGGGCCGGTGAAGGTTTGCAGCAGTAATTCGCCACTCACGACGGTGCTAAATAGCGATTTACTTGACATTTGTGCATGAAAGCTCACGCTCGCCGTGCGCACAAACGCAAAATTACCGTCTACAGACAACGTTTCACCAGCGGCCAATTCATAAACAAGCAATTCAGTGACCGGCACAGGCGAAACTAAAACCACAATGCCAGTTCCTTTTGCTTGGGTTTGAAAAAAGCCTTCGCCACCAAATAAAGCACTAGAGATATTTTGCTGCAGTTTTGCACTGACTTCAATGCCACCTGAGGCGCAATAGAAAGCACGTTTATCGAAAATGAGTCCATCATGATCAATATTAAAAAGTAGATAATGACCAAAACTGGGTTCTAAAAAAATGTCGCCACTGCCTTTGATACGCGATTGAAAAAGCGTTTCACCGCTTAGAAACTTTCGCATCAAGCCTTTTGCAATACCGCCGCCAGTGGTGGATTCCAGTTGCAGATGACCTTTCATAAAATAAAGGGCGCTAGGTTCGAGTAATAATTCACTGTTTTGCAGGGTGACTCGCACCATTTTTAAATAAATCTTGGCTTGATTTGCAAAAAATATTTTTTCAGCAACGTTGAGATCATCCGAGCCTTGAAGCGATTCATAACGCACCACATCAAAAGTAGCGCCAGCAATACGTTCGCTTTCAATAACCGTAAATTTTTCGCTGGCGCTCACCATGTTAGTGTAAACCAAACTCTGACGGATTTAAGGTCAATTCTTTAGCAATTTTTCCGGCGACAGCTTGTTCGTGGGAATCAAAATTCCCATCTGACGAGGCGATGGCAATAATCATGCGAACGAGTAAACGTCCCGCTTCTTCATTGTTTTTCATTTTGCCAATCGCTAAATAGGCTTTTGCTTCACCAATGTCTTTATCAAATTCAATTTGCCCTACAAAATCTTGAAAGGCTTTAATCACGTCGCTGGTAGTAAAAATAGATAAAGCATCGTGATTTTCAATGAATTTAATCATTTTTTGTTTTTCTTCAGAGCTAATATGCCCATCAGCCATCGCAATTAGCGCAGAACCCGCCATAGCAGCGTCCAAAAAATCTTTATTTTTAAATTTTAACGCCTGTGTTTTTAATTCACTGGCTTTGCTTTTTAAGTCACTAAGGAAATCGTTGAAATTCATAAAACTCACCTTTTAAACACGTTGAATGGACTGGGTTATGGAGAAAATTTACTTTCTTTGCGCATTGTACCGTGAATTGGTTTAAATTACGGTTTCAATTGTGTAATAATTTTTTGTGGGTATGAATGGACATTAAAATTCCAAATCCTGCGCACAGCGTCACAATGGATGTACCGCCATAACTCACCAACGGTAAAGGCACGCCTACCACAGGTAGTACGCCAACAACCATGCCGATATTAACAAAAACATACACAAAAAAAGTGAACGCTAAACTGCCTGCAAGTAATCGGCAGTAAGTATCACGCGCTTGCGCTGCAATATATAGGCAGCGTCCAATGATCAGTAAATACAAAATCAATAAACTGACGCAACCAAATAAGCCAAATTCTTCCGCAAAGACAGCAAAGATAAAATCGGTTGAGCTTTCGGGAAGGAAATCGAGTTCGGATTGCGTACTGCCAAGCCAACCTTTACCGTATACACCGCCTGAGCCAATCGCAATTTTAGATTGAATAATGTGATAACCACGTCCAAGTGGATCGGCTTCAGGATTTAAAAACGTTAGTACACGGGCGCGTTGATAGTCGTGCATAAAATGCCAGAGAATGGGCGTTAATGCGGTTAAGAGCGTGCCAATGCCAATAATAAACCACCATGACAGGCCAGAAAAAAAGAGCACCGCTGCGCCAGAGCTTGCCACGAGTAACGCAGTGCCTAAATCGGGTTGCTTGGCAATGAGTAGTGTTGGCAGAATAATGAGTAAACTTGCGATGAGTAATTGTTTGGGTTTGGGTGGTAGTGCATACTCGGCTAGGTACCATGCAATCATCATGGGGGTGGTAATTTTAATCATTTCAGACGGTTGAAAGCGAAACGCGCCAAGTTCAAGCCAGCGCTGCGCGCCTTTGCCAATTTCCCCTAAAATCAGAACCGCCAATAGCAGCAAAATTCCCAAACTAAATAAAATAACCGACCAGCGTTTGAATTGATAAGGGTCAATATGCGCCAAAAAAATCATTAAAACAAAGGCTAACGCCACGCGCATTGCTTGACGAATTAAGACATCCAAACTTTGTCCGCCCGCGCTGTAGAGAATAACAAAGCTGAGAATTGAAATTAAGACCAGCGTGACAAATAAGGGGATATCAATGTGCAATTTACGCAGAATTTGACCGATAAACGAATGTTTTTCAAAGTCTTCATGACGGGTTTCAGTGTACATTGATGCTCTCCAAATATTGTTGAATGACCTTATCCGCAATGGGCGCAGCCACAGAGCCACCATGTCCGCCATTTTCAACAACAACGGCAACGGCAATTTTAGGATTATCAGCGGGGGCAAAGGCGATAAATAGCGCATGATCGCGTAATTTAAAATCAATGGCGTTTTCGTTATAACGCGCTTCTTGTTTGATATTGAATACTTGAGCAGTCCCCGTTTTACCGGCAATTTGATAGCTAATATGCTTGCCGATATTTTTAGCGGTACCGTGTGAATCGTGGACAACGTTCACCATGGCGTCAGTAATGTGGGCAATATTTGCGCTTTTTAGCGGAATGGTTTTTTCAATCGGTTGCGCATTGTCTTGAGTTTGCGTTGGACTCGCAATTTTATCAACTAAAAATGGGGTAATCGTTTGTCCACCATTCGCAAGAATAGCCGTTGCACGGGCAAGTTGAATAGGCGTAACTTGCAGATACCCTTGACCAATACCAGTGATAAGCGTTTCGCCGGGATACCAATTTTGATTTTTTTGTTGTTTTTTCCATTCACGCGAAGGCAGTAAGCCTGTTTTTTCACCGACTAAATCAATACCTGATTTTTCACCAAAACCGAATTGCTGCAAAAAGTGGTGCATATTATCGATGCCTAAAACAGACGCTAAGCTGTAAAAATACACATCACAAGATTCTGTAATCGCTTCACTCATGCCAACCCATCCATGACCGCCGTGTTTCCAGTCGCGGTATTTATGAGGGACATTGGGCAGTTGATAAAATCCAGGACAATAATGTTTTTGCTCAAATCCCACCGCGTTATATTCAAGACCAGCAAGCGCAACAAAAGGCTTCATGGTAGAGCCGGGAGGATATAGTCCCCGTAACGCGCGATTGTAGAGGGGTTGATTTTCAGAGGATTGCAAATTTTGATAAGCGTCGTAATCAATACCCACAACAAATGGATTGGGGTTAAAACCGGGGCGACTAGAAAAGACTAATACACCACCTGTTGTCACGTCTAGCGCGACGACTGCGCCATTATAACCTTCAAGTGCATCATAAGCCGTTTTTTGTAAATCAATATCCAGCGTTAAATGTAAATTAGCACCAGATACGGGTGGGACGGTATTAAATGTATTAATAGCGCGTGATTGGACATTCGTTTCAATTTCCACATAACCGGTTTTACCGTGCAGCTGCGTTTCATAAAAACTTTCAATGCCAAGTTTACCGACATGGCTTGAACCACGATATTCGGATATGGGTAATGTTTTCATTTCGGCTTCGTTAATGCGACTAACATAACCAACAACGTGCGCAGCTAAATCAGCGTAGGGGTAATTACGAACTAGGCGCGAGGCAATATCAACGCCTGTAAAGTAAGGACGTACCACGGCAAATTTTGCAATTTCTTCATCCGTCATACTTAGAAGTAAGGGCGTGCTGATAAAGCGTTTTTGATGTTTGCGTTGTTTTTGAAATTGCTCAATTTTTTCGTTGGGAATATTGAGTAATTTTTGCAGTTGCGAAAGCGTGGTATCCATGTCGCTAATTTGCTCTGGAATAAGCTCAAGGCTAAAGGATTGTGTATTTTCGGCAAGAATTTTACCATTGCGATCGTAAATCATACCGCGAGCCGGTACGAGTGGTTGAATCTTTACGCTATTTTCTTTTGCGAGTGTGGCGTAGTGTTCATGCCCGACAATTTGCAGATAAACCAGTCGAACAACCAGCCCAGCCGTAAGTAAAACAACAATAAAAAATGCAGCAATAATTCGATTAAAAAAAACACGGTTTTCAACAGAATTATCTTGAAGGCTATAGGCACGTGGCATAAATGTGAAGTGTGACGGTTAGAGCCGACGAATTGAACGCATGAGTTGGTAAATGAATGGCCATAAAACCGTGCCACTCAAAATGGGTAGCCAAAATATGCCGCTAATTTGCACGGCCGCATGAACATTTTTAAACCAAAAAAGCAGTAACTGCGAAAACAGCAAACACAGAAAAATGAAAGCGCTTTGCTGTACAACGGGAAACTGACGCAGTTGTCTATGCCACACCAAGCAGGCATAAATGACAAGTGAATAGATTAAGGCATTTTGTCCAAAATGCTGTCCCATTAATACATCCACCAAAATACCAAAAAACCACGCATGAGCAATACCTACACGCTCAGGAATAGCAAGGCTCCAATAGATAAGCGCAAGTAGTACCCAGTCAGGATTGAGAGGGGCGAGTGTATTAGGCAGCGGCAAGATACGCAAACACATGGCGAGAAGTAATGTGATGAAGATACGCATTGCGCTATAGCTATTGTTCATTATCTGCAGGTGTTTTGCTAAGTGGTGCGGTCAGCGGCATGAGTGCATTGCTACTCCACACAATTAATAATTCCCGTTTTCTGTCAAGGAGTGACTTTGGCGTTGCGGTAATGTGTGGAATCGATTTATTGGTGGTTTCTGGGAAATCATCAACCACGCCCACCGGATACCCTGCGGGGAAAATACCGCCAAGGCCCGATGTAATGAGTAAATCACCGGGGCGAATATCCGCGTTATTTGGCAAATAAGGTAAATTGAGTTGATTTGACATTCCACTGCCCACTGCAATAGTTAGCAGTCCATTACGATTCACTTGCACAGGAATCGCATGATTAGGATCGGTAATCAGCATGATTTCAGAGCTAAAGGGGAGGGCGCGAAAAACTTGACCTACGACACCATTCGCATCGAGAACAGGTTGTTGTGGATGAACACCAAATCGCGTCCCTTTATTGACGACCATAATATGTTCATCAGGCACCATATTAATTGATAACAATTCCGCAATCAGAACTTGCTCGCCTAATTTAAATGAATTTTCAAGCAACGCACGTAAGCGAATATTTTCTTTTTCAAGTGCATCAAATTTGAGCAACTGAGTTCGATTGATGAGTTGTTCTTGACGCAGTGTTGTATTTTCTTTTTTTAGCGCATCGTAGCTTGATAATTCGTTGGATATTTTTTCAACTAAACTTACTGGTAAATCAACGGCATATTTGAGTGAATCCGTTAATACAGAAAGCGTCGCACGCACAGGCAATAAGCGTTCGCTACGGTATTCGGTAATTAACAAGGTGATAGATGCAATAATTGCAATCAACAAACGCAAGTTAATTGATGAGCTGGTTGCAAATAAAAGTTTAATGGCGACAATCCATAAATAAAAAATTTAAACCCATTCGCGTTAACAGAATGTAGCTTCGTTAACGCGAACATAAAGAAACCATGTGGATTATTTATTCGAGAGAAAAAGTGGAGACGCCTTTTTTGTCGAGCATTTCTAAAATCATGCCACCACCTCGCGCAACGCATGTCAGCGGATCATCTGCAATATGAACGGGTAATCCCGTTTCTTCAGCAATTAAGCGGTCTATATCTTTGAGTAATGCCCCACCGCCAGTTAAATAAATACCGCGACTGGCTACATCAGAGCCTAGTTCAGGGGGTGTTTGTTCAAGCGCGAGTTTAACGGCACCGACAATGCCTGATAGTGGCTCTTGGAGTGCTTCTAAAATTTCATTGCTGTTGAGCGTGAAACTGCGTGGCACACCTTCAGCTAAGTTGCGACCCGTAATTTCAATTTCACGCATCGAGCTACCAGGATAGGCGGTACCAATTTCTTGTTTAATGCGTTCAGCCGTCGTTTCACCAATTAAGGTGCCGTAATTGCGTTTGACATAATTCACAATAGCTTCATCAAAGCGATCACCACCAATACGAACGGAATTAGAATAGACAATCCCATTGATAGAAATAATCGCTACTTCAGACGTACCGCCACCAATATCAAGTACCATAGAGCCGCAAGGATCTGCGACAGGGAGGCCAGCGCCCATTGCCGCTGACATAGGCTCTTCGATTAAATAGACCTCGCGTGCCCCCGCCATGGCTGCTGATTCTCGAATGGCGCGTCGCTCAACTTGTGTAGAACCACAAGGTACACAAATTAAGATGCGTGGACTTGGACGCAAAAATTTACTTTTATGCACTTTCTCAATGAAGTAGCGAAGCATGCGCTCAGTGACAGCAAAATCAGCAATAACACCGTCTTTGAGTGGACGAATTGCTGTAATGTTACCGGGTGTGCGCCCTAGCATTAATTTAGCTTCAAGACCTACTGCTGCAATCGTTTTAGCACCACGAATTTTGTCTTCTTTTATCGCCACAACGGAAGGTTCATTGAGTACAATACCCTGTCCGGGAATATAAATTAATGTATTGGCGGTTCCTAAATCAATGGATAAATCGTTGGAAAAAAGACCGCGAATTCTCTTGAACATTTCTAGTTGTATCCTTTATGTGGCGATAAAAATTGTGTTACTTTATCAATCAAGCATGTCATTGAGCAAGCGATAAAATATTGCTAGCATGATAATATAAAATTCAAATTTTTTTTAGTGGAGTTATGGCAATGTTGTCAGCAGTGGAAGTAAAAAAAATAGCGCATTTAGCGCGACTCGGTATTGAAGAGCAAAATGTAGAAGCCTACGCATCGGATTTAAATGGTATTTTAACCTTAATGACGCAAATGGCAGAATTGGACACAACGAATGTCAAACCTATGGCGCATCCCATGGATCAAGTGCAACGATTGCGTGTCGATGAAGTAACGGAGATCAATCAGCGTGATTATTTTCAGGTTATTGCCCCAAAAACTGAAGATGGCTTATATTTGGTACCCAAAGTGATTGATTGATTTTCTTATCTTATTGATTTTATTTTCATTTAAAATTATTGAGATAAAAAAACATATTTTTCACAAAAAAATGTTTGACAGAAATTTAATTACACCCCATAATGAAGTCTGAACTACGCGCTCGTAGCTCAGCTGGATAGAGTAATCGGCTACGAACCGATCGGTCGGGAGTTCGAATCTCTCCGAGCGCACCAATTTAGAAAAGTTTATTCCCCTGTAGCTCAGTCGGTAGAGCAAATGACTGTTAATCATTGGGTCGGCGGTTCGAGCCCGTCCGGGGGAGCCAGTAAAAAGAAAGCCCTGCAATGCAGGGCTTTTTTATTGCTTAAAATTTGTTATTAAAGCCAAATAAAACCTTTATTTTTCAGCTTGTTGAGCACATTTAATGCAAATATCTGAATAAGGAATGACCTTTAATCGCTCAGAATTGATTTCTTCACCACATGTTTGGCAAATATGATAATCACCGCGATCTATGCGAGCAAGTGCCTCTTTAATGGCTTTGATTTCGCGACGTGCAGAATTCCCTAAGTAATCTTCCACTTCGTTATTTTCATTTTGCGTGACTTGTTCTTCAGAATCTTTTTCAATTTCACTATCAACATGACGAACATGTTGTGTGATTGTTGTTAAACGCTCATCGAGTTCTTCAAGCATGGTCAGTAAATTGTTTTTTACATCATTATAGTTTGTGGTCATTGTTCCTTCTAAATAGTGAATTGATTTATACCGTAATTGGATTATAACGCAAGAAAACATTTACGAGACGCTATTTCATTGCCATAATTCAAAACTTAGTTACTTTCATTCTGTTGGAGACTTTTTGATGAGCGAAGCAAAGCATTGTAAGTTGTTAATTTTAGGTTCAGGCCCTGCGGGTTATACGGCAGCCATTTATGCGGCGCGTGCTAACTTAAATCCAGTTATTATCACTGGTATGCAACAGGGTGGTCAATTAACCACCACTACAGAAGTGGATAACTGGCCTGGTGACGTTGACGGAGTACAAGGACCTGATTTAATGACGCGTATGCAAAATCACGCTGAGCGTTTTGCGACTGAAATTATTTTTGATCATATCAACGCAACGGATTTAAGCAAACGTCCTTTTACCTTAACAGGTGATAACGGCACTTATACCTGTGATGCTTTAATTATCGCCACAGGTGCGTCAGCGCGGTATTTAGGATTAGAGTCCGAAGAAGCATTTAAAGGGCGTGGTGTATCGGCCTGTGCGACGTGTGATGGCTTTTTCTATCGTGGTAAACCCGTTGCTGTAATTGGTGGTGGAAACGCGGCGGTTGAAGAAGCGCTGTATTTGTCTAATATTGCTTCTAAAGTGACAGTTATTCATCGCCGCGATAAGTTCCGTTCCGAAAAAATTCTTTCGGATAAATTGCTTGAAAAAGCTAAAAACGGGAATGTCGAAATTGAGTGGTTTAGCGAACTTGACGAAGTGCTCGGTGATGATATGGGCGTGACGGGTATTCGTATAAAAAATGCGAAAGACGGTAGTACTAAAGATATTGATGTACATGGGGTATTTATTGCGATTGGACATAATCCCAATACGGAAATTTTTGCAGGTCAACTGGATATGGCAAATGGTTATATTAAAGTGAAAAGTGGGATTGAAGGCAATGCGACAGCGACCAGTGTTGATGGTGTTTTTGCAGCAGGCGATGTCATGGATTCCGTTTATAAACAAGCCATTACATCGGCGGGTGCGGGTTGCATGGCCGCGCTTGATGCAGATAAGTTTTTAGAGCAGTAGGCGATTGATAGCATTACCGTTCCTTGATCCTCAAGATCCATGTCAATCGTTTCCGCCATTAAGTCAGGCGCTTGACGAACCTAATGGCTTACTTGCCGCAGGGGGATGTTTATCGAGTCAGCGTTTGATTAATGCGTACAGGCATGGGGTTTTTCCGTGGTTTAGTGATGGTGAGCCTATTCTATGGTGGTCACCCAATCCAAGACTGGTCCTTTTTCCAGAGAAACTATACATCTCAACGCGTTTAGCAAAGACGCTACGGCAACAAAAATTTGAAGTGACCACCAATCAAGCGTTTGAATCTGTTATTGAAAATTGCGCTAAATTGCGTGTCAATGCAGAAGGAACGTGGATTAGTGAAGAAATAAAACAGGCCTATTCTAAGCTACACAAAGAAGGTGTTGCGCATTCATTTGAAGCGTGGCGTGAAGGTGAGCTTGTAGGCGGTTTGTATGGTATTGCATTAGGTAAAATGTTTTTTGGTGAGTCGATGTTTCACTCGCAAAGTGACGCATCAAAAGTCGCGTTTGTGCATTGCGTGAATCAACTTAAATCTCAAGGGTTTGCGTTGATTGATTGTCAGGTTTACAGTGAACATCTCGCCAGTTTAGGCGCGGAGGAAATCTCTCGCGCTGAATTTTCACAATTATTAACAATATATTGCTCAAAAGAGTAAAGGGTTTTCAATGATAAAATTAAAATGCGCTGTGATTGGCACAGGTTATTTAGGTAAATTTCATGCTGAAAAATACGCCACATTACCCGATTGCGATTTGGTAGCGGTGGTGGATATCAATGAAGAAACCGCACAAACCATTGCGCAACAACACGGTGCAAAAGCCTTAACCGATTATACCAGTTTGCTTGGACACGTTGATGCGGTAAGCATCGTTGTGCCAACTACGCTGCATTATCAGGTGGCAAAAGATTTTTTAAATGCAGGTGCACATGTTTTAATTGAAAAACCGATTACCACCACCGTTGAGCAAGCAGACGAATTGATTGGCATTGCAAAAGAAAAAAATCTTATTTTGCAAGTAGGCCACTTAGAGCGTTTTAATCCCGCTGTTTTAGCATTAGATAAAGATGAAAAACCGTTGTTTATTGAATCACATCGTCTTGCACCCTTTAATCCTCGTGCAAATGATGTGAGCGTTGTGCTCGATTTAATGATTCATGATATCGATATTATTCTCGCTTTAGTGAATAGCGAAGTAGAGCGTATTGATGCAAGTGGCACGCCTGTTCTCACAAAAGGAACCGATATTGCCAATGCGCGTATCACGTTCAAAAATGGTTGCGTGGCGAATGTGACAGCCAGTCGAATTAGTATGAAACTTGAGCGTAAAATGCGTTTATTTAGACCCAGTTCGTACGCGTCAGTCGATTTTCAAAATCGTATTTTGCAAAAATATCGCACTGGCGAAAAAGAAATGTTCCCCAATGTGCCTGAAATCATTAGCGAAGAAGCGGTATTTGAAACGAGCGATGCTCTGATGGCTGAAATTGAGCAGTTTGTGTCATGTATTCAAACTGGTGAGCAACCTTTAGTAACCGGTGATGCAGCACGTCGTGCGTTAGCGACGGCCATTCAAATCACACAATTACTCGAACCGAGTCACGACTAATTTATATTTTATATCAGGAAAAAAATAATGATCCCAATGGTGAATCTTAAAGCGCAATACGCCGAGATTAAAGACGAAATCGAAGCCGGTATTGCTCAAACTATCGAAAACTGTAGCTTTATTCTTGGGCCGAATATGCAAGCCTTTGAACGCGAAGCAGCGGATTATTTAGGTGTGAAACATGCTATTGGCGTCGCTTCTGGCACCGATGCGCTGCATTTAGCGTTAATTGCAGAAGGTATTGGCGCAGGTGATGAAGTGATTACCACGCCATTTACGTTTATTGCCACAGCAGAAGCTATTAAATATGTTGGCGCGATTCCCGTTTTTGTTGATATTGATCCGCGCACGTTTAATATTTGCCCAAAAGCGATTGAAGCAGCGATTACGCCAAAAACGAAAGCGATTATGCCTGTGCATTTATTTGGGCAACCTGCGGATATGACAGCCATTTCAGCGATATGTGATGCACATAATTTAAAACTGATTGAAGATTGTTGCCAATCATTTGGTGCAACGATTAATGGCAAACAAACTGGCGCGATTGGTCATGCGTCAGGCTTTAGTTTTTTCCCAAGTAAAAATTTGGGCGCGTTTGGTGACGGTGGTTTAGCGACAACGAATTGTGATGAAACGGCGGCAAAAATGCGTCAATTGCGCAACCATGGCTCGGATGTACGTTATTATCACGATGTGATTGGTTACAACAGTCGCTTAGATGAAATTCAAGCCGTTGTGCTGCGTGCGAAGTTAAAGCATATTGATAAATATAATCAAGAGCGTCGTCGTGTGGCACATTTATATACGCAGTTACTTGCAGGTTTACCGCTGGAAACGCCTTTAGAAGATCATTTAGGGCAACATGTTTATCATCAATACACGCTACTTTGCGATAGACGCGATGACGTAATGAAAGCATTGCAAGATAAACAAATCGGGTGCGCGGTATATTATCCTGTTCCACTGCATCAACAAAATGCGTTTAAAGAAGAATGTGCTGGTGTTGTATTGCCTGTGACAGAATCGGTTGCCGCACGTTGTTTCTCATTGCCAATTTGTCCTTATTTAAAGAATGAAGAAATTCATGAAATTTGTGATGTGATTAAAAGCGTATTTTAAAAAAACAAAAAAGCCGACACAAATTAGCGGGTGTCGGCTTTTTTCTAAAAAAAATTTTAATTAACCGTGGTGATGTTTTGCGTGATGATGATGCGGATGTGCTGCTAACGCAAGTTGCTCTGGCATCAATGACGAATGGTGATGTTCAATTAACCATTGATCATCGTCATATTCATACACGAAAGAATAACGGGCTTCAACTTCTTTTGTTTTGCCATTTTTTTCGTGGACAGTAAATGTGTAAAGTCCCGTATCAGAAGCGGTGTTGCAACCAATTTTGATAATACGCATATTGATTTTACCTTGTGGTTTCTTTTGCAAGAAATGCACAAAATATTCTTTTATTTCATCATGATTGGTTCGCGGAATATCGGATAACGTCGGTAATAAAATGGCGTCATGCGCATATTCTTCAGTGACTTCTTCAGGATCTAATGTCGCTAATGCCGCATTCCAACGATCAAATAACGCTTTAATTTCATCGTCATTAGTTTTTACGCACTGCACATTATTGTGTGTTTCAGCGTGTACATGTGGAAATTGATCTGCGTAGGTAGCCGGTAAGTAGGCAGTTGCGGCTAACCCAACTATCGCTAAAAGTTTTTTCATAATCTCTCCTAAAGTTATTTTGTGCTTTCGCAGAAATAGTCTACAGGAATTTAAGATAGTGTTAATATTAAATTCATATTCAATTCATATTAAAACGCATTGGATCTTTGCGGTTTTTATATACTGAAAGGTGTTTAGTTATTAATTTACTCGTATTTATGATAGCTCAAGCAATTGACGAATCGTTTGAAAGGCGTTGGTGTCGATGGTTTGTTTTCTATTATGACCAGCACAAAGTGCTCCACGAAAGCCTAAATAATTGGCTTCAAGCGGCAGCAAAATGGCAATATCCTCTGCACATAGTGATCCGGCTAATCCACAAATTAAACCGTTTTTTTTAGCCAGCCCAACAAATGTTTGAATAGCATCTAAAGACATCGCGTGCGTTAAATTGCCGCGTTGCTTGTCCATAGTATCTAACATGACCCCTGAAAAACCGTTTTTTTTAAGTGCAGAAATAAAATGAATGTCTGGGTTCTCGTCAGCGAATAATACGGCAATAAGTTGATATTTCGTGGTTAATGGTCGAAGTTTTTCAACAACAGATAGCCAATTTCCATTCGGAAAAAAACCAATTTTCACGAAGTCTACGCCTGTTTTAGCGGTTGCTTGCACGGCATCAAAAATAATATCGGCTTGCATCGGTAAATCACCAATGGTCGCACTCACGGGGCAGCGAAAATCAATTTTCGTCACAATATCACGAATAGTATCAATCTCTAAGGCACCTAATGCACCCAAGTCCGGTTGTTTTAAATCGATAATATCGACATGTGCGTTTAACGCTATTTGTGCTTCTTCCCAATTTCTTACACTTGCGAGCATGCCATTCATGATTTTTCTCCTTTTTTAAATGCGTCAATGTCGCTCATTAACCAATTCCACGCTTCATGCTCACGCTCACCAGCGGTTTTGTCTAAGCCAATTTTTAAATATGCAATTTCGCTGTCAATTTTTTCTAACGGTAACATAGTTAAACGACTCACTAAAATGGCGGTTTCAAGTACAGCGAATTGAGCTCGGTTAAATCCCATAAAGGGTGAATGATTGACCGTGCGCAAAACCTTGCAAATTAACGTTGGACGCAGATCATCTTCTTCAATTCTCACTAATTCAACTTCACTGTGCGCCAATGCACAATCTAAAACCAAGCCATTGACTTTCCAATCACGTCTACCCGTTAAACAACCTGCAAACACACGCACATCATCGCAATAATTTAAAACGGCTGTTTTCGTTTCAAGTAAATTAGACAATGTTGTTGATGGGCGAAAAGGTAAGATATGGATTTCATCGCCATGAATATGAATCCCCATTGGTGCGAGATGAACTTGACCTGACGTATTTTGCGTAGTGACGATGAGTTCTTGAATCATGATTTTTTTTGTAAAGTGGTTCCGGCAGGTTTAAAAGAATGTAAATCGACGGTGGATTCATCGTTATCAACGGCGCATCCCCAGTTTAAGGCTTGATCTTGTGTGAAACGCTTACCGAGTTGCCATGCAATTTCTGCGCGTGCAAGTTCAACGCCTAAATAAAACGCATGACCCCCATCGTTTTCAACACCGAGTTTTGGGTAAAGTTCAAAAGGATCGGTAGCGCTGTGAAAACTATCTCGGTTAAAAATATGCAAGCCTTCTTCGCTAGTTTGAATGCGATAACTGGGATCTTTAATTTGCGTTGCCAGTTCTTCAATTTCGTTTAGCGAATAGGGGAAGGGCGCGGTTTCATGCAAGGCCATTAAACCTGAATCAATGTGTTTTGGGAGCGTATCGTGCTCTTTTGCGGCAAATAAGATGCGACGTGCTAAATCGGCCTCTTTAATTGCACGACTCGCATGACGACTCACTTGTGTGGCGAGAATATGATTGATATTAAGCTCTGAGCAAATGCCCAGTAGCAACGTATTCATGCCGCTAGTATCTGCGTGAGTTAATTCGGTAATATTGCCAACACCGAGCATCATTTCAACATCAGGATGCTTTTCGCGCACATGATAATAACGAACGATGGATTTCGTAAAACCAAAATGAATAGGATCTAAAATAGGATCGACAATAAAAGGGCGATTTTTTGCTTTCATAATCGCAATTGCGCGATCGAGCGAAGCTAAATCTTCATGCGTTTGTGGAATTAAAATGGGCGTTGAATTCACTTCATCTGCAATCCACAGCGTTCCTTCATGCAAACTGAGTAAATAATCCGCACCTGCTTTGCCGCCACGCAGTAAATCGTCAGATTCCAGTGAATCTAAACTGACCAAAAAATTCGCTTCTTTTAATGCGACGATAGCGTCTTCTAAATGTGGAAATGGCGTACTAGGCAGACAACCTAAATCAATCACATCAGCGCCATTCTGTCGATAATAGCTCGCGCGATTGAGAATTTCTTCGATGGATAAATTTGGTGCATCGGTAATTTCTGCAAAGATTTTGACGCTATAGCGCGATAAATCGGCAATTTGAACTTTTTTGCCAAAGAAAGTCGGTAAATCTTTGACTTCATCTGTGCCGCGTACAACGGGAATCCCCAGTTTTTCAGATAGGGCTTCTATGTCACCTCGGCATCTTCCCGGTAGAATAATTTTGGTTGCATCAAACGTATCATGCAAACGTCGTGCAATCATATCCGTTGTCATCAATGCGGCGACTTTTAAACCGAGTTGATGCACTGTATAAGTAAATTCCGGCTGCATTTTTTCCAAAATACTCCGCAGTTGCTTCTCTGCAAGTGAGCCAGTTAAAAATAAAAGGTGTTCTTTCATGAATCACTAAGTTGATAATATTGCTTTAGGCCAAAGGCTACGTTAACGAGTAACACTAAAACGGGAACTTCCACAAGAGGGCCAATAACGCCCGCGAAGGCTTGGTTGCTATTGATACCAAAGACACCAATTGCTACTGCGATAGCAAGTTCAAAATTATTGCCAGTTGCGGTAAACGCAACAGCGATAATTTTACTGTAATCACGTTCAACGTAACGCGCAACAAAAAAACTACCTAAAAACATAATAATAAAATAAATCACCAGTGGCGCGGCGATGTGTAGAACATCTAGGGGCAAATTAACAATTAACGCGCCTTTTAAACTAAACATCAACACAATGGTGCTAAGTAACGCAATCAATGTCATTGGCGAAATAAGCGGAATATAAATGGTGTCATACCATGTTTCACCTTTGAGTTTGATAAGCCCAAAGCGACTGACTATTCCTGCAAAAAACGGAATGCCCAAATAAATGAGAACGCTTTGTGCGACTTGCGCGATGGTGATCGTAATATCAAAACTGGCTAAGCCTAAAAAAGGCGGGAGCCATGTAATGAAAAAATACGCATAGACGCTATAGAGCAACATTTGCAAAATGCTGTTAATAGCGACGAGTCCCGCTGTATATTCTCTGCTACCACCAGCAAGTTCACTCCACACAATGACCATGGCAATACACGGTGCAATGCCAATTAGAATCAACCCCGTCATGTATTCGGGTTGATCATGGAAAAAAAGTAACGCCAATGAAAACATCAACAGTGGAGCGATAATCCAAATCAAAAACAGGGTTGCACTGAGTAATTTCAGATTCGAAAAAACAGTGTGAATTTTACTATAATTCACTTTCGCTAACGGTGGGTACATCATCAATATTAAACCAATAGCGAGTGGAATATTGGTTGTGCCGCTGGAGAGTGAATCAAAAAATACGCTACTTTCTGGTAAAAAATAACCCAAACTCACGCCTGCTAACATGGCTAAAAAAATCCATAGCGTCAAAAAGCGATCTAAGAACCCTAATGTTTTTCTTTGTATGATCATAGCGTTTATTCTGTGAGTTGTGAAAAAACAAATAGCATTTCAAGCGCTATCTGTTCACATCTTGCATGGTATGCCGTTTCTTGCATTGGCGTATTATCGAATGCTTTTGGGTCATCGTAGCAGATACCAATACGTTTATCTGCACCAAAAATAACAGGGCAATTTTGCTCCGCATCAGAGCACGTCATAATGGCTGCAAAATTTGCGTGTGGATTCACGTTGTCATCATAGCGTTTAGAAAAACAGGTAATGATTTGATTCTCGCCAAAAATAACATGGTAAACAGGATTGTTCGTGTCGGTTGTGGCATTAATGTCAAAACCCAGTGAACGCAGCGCTTCAATCGCATTTTCGTTAAAACAAGTTGATTCCGTACCACCTGAAAACGGATGAACCTGCTGCGTGGCGAAAAAATCCGCTGCCACCGTCGCCCAGATTTGTCCAAAATGACTACGTCGAGAATTGTGGGTACAGACGAACAGTAAATTGATGTCTTTTTTCAGTACAATTTGAGCGGCAATATAGTCACTTAATTCTCGCAGTAATGTTTTGCGATGTGAAGGAATCGTGTCGAATTGAAGAATTAACGACGCACAATAATCGTATACGTTGCGAAACATGGTGTGTTTATTTCCTAAAAAGTTGCGGTACACGATTTTATCGTTTGATTATGTCAATGAGATGACTTCTAAGCGTGCCTTAACCGCTAAAATCAACGAATCGACACTTTCAACCACGTCTGTATAAGCAAATTCACGCAGTTTTGCCGTACCGTCTAAATCAATTTTACGCGGATAGACCATCACTTTACCGCTAGGAGCAGTTGTTTCCATTTCGGGTGCAATATCGCAGGGGTAAACAATGCTTGGAACACGACATTTTCCCGCTTGGGAATATAAATTCGTCACGAGTGAATCAGCAATGCCGAGCACACATTTTGCAATGGTATTTGACGTCGCAGGTGCGAGTACAAACGTGTGATAGTAGCCTTTATAAAATAATCCAACGGGCGGGCAGGAAGCGGTTTTATCACGATAAACAGGCATTTTGTCGCGCAACTCATTGAGCGAAACGCCATACATTTTAAGTACTTCCTCACCGGCTTGACTGACGTATAAATCAACGTTATCAAGCGTGAGTAAAAATTCGACGCATTCTTCAATATAATGCCCCGAACCGGTGATAGCCCACGCAAGGCGCGGTGAGGTTGTTTTCATATTTTTAAATTTTAATAAAGAGGTTCACGGTAGAACATCAAAATAAGGCCGATTTGAAAGAGTGCCGCAACCGAAATAAAACCTGCTAATGCACGTTTATTACCATCTAATTTCAATTCAAGCCAACGCCCGCAAGCTAAAATCAGCGAGAAAATGCCCATCGTAGTGTGTCCTACTTGAATTAAAAACGCGCTTTTTGGCTGAAAACCAACGTGTGAATGTGTCAAAAGCATCAATCCACCAAATGCCGCTAAAATAGGGAAAACGAACGGCAGTTTTTGTGAATAATTTGGTTTGAGTCGTGAAGACAATTCAATCGAGCCAAGTGTAAACACAAGTAATGTGGCGATGCGATGTTGCAGTACTTCACCATTGTTAAACGTACTTTCCCAAAAACCAATAGGACCAAGTGGCCACGTTTCGGCATCGCTGCGGAAAAAAAGAAAAATACCCAGTGCAATAAATCCTACAGACCAATATTTGCAAAACGCGAGTAATGGATAACGCAAATAGGAAAGCATCGCAAAAAAGCTCATCGTTGTTAAAAAAATGCCCGCAATATTATGGTTATAATTTGACCACTCTGTTGCCGCAATCGATGGAATTTGATCGATAATGGCGGTGCGTCCCGCTTCACCGGCAATTAAATCGGTGTGCGTGGGTGAATTTGTAAGCGGAATTTGCGGCGCGAAGGTATTGAGGACTTCTTGCCAGCTTGCGGTTAGCGTTGGAATATCAATGGCAGGCGGTTGTGATGCTAAACTCGCCGCTGTAAATAATAAGGTGATTAATACAAATGTTTCTGCTTCGATGTAATGGGGAACGTATTGCGTGAGCGCGTAAGTATGACCTGATTTCGCCGCTTGTCTGTTAAGACTCGCAAAATAGAGCGCAATAGACAGCAAGACAATTTTTACCAGCAGTAAATTGCCATAACCCGTCCCCACGAGTCCATTCCACGTGTCGATATATTGCAACGCTAACGGAACGCCAGAAATGAAAATCATGGCCACCGAAATCATGCCTAAAGCGGAAAACTGTTTTAACAATTGTGTCCAATAGTCGGTAGATAATTTCTTAGCTTTGACTAATTGCCAGACGTTCAGTAGTTGAAAAACGCCGCCAATCCACGCTGCTGCTGCAATTTGATGAATAACGGTCAGCGACATCAAAATGTTTTGATTTTCAAAGCGTCCGGCACCATGAACCAGCCACGCACCGGATATAATCATGGGTACTGAAAGCCAGCCTGCATAATACCAAGCTTTTTTGGATAAGGGAGCTTGTTTGACGAATTGATAGACATAACTCGCCAATGCCAATGTCAACGCAGCGCGAATAAATCCGCCGATAAATTGCGTGGTTTGCGCAAATTCAGGGAAAGGCGATTTTTCTAAAATAGCCGCCATCAACCATATTTTCAACACAATTTTGAATAATTGCGCCCCAGCTAACCAAAAACCACCTTTATAAATTAAGGTAATCGTTTTATCGATTAAAAGACCGCTTGAATTTTTTTCTGCTTTCCATGGCTGAAGTAAAAAAATACTCCAAAACAAGCCGCCAATGAGTAGCGCGTAGCAAATTAAATCAAAACCGCCAATGAGTGAATCCAAAAAGTCTGCAATACCTGCCATAACGAGAATCCTACTCTGTAACCGAAAAATGAATGACGTCTTCAGTCAAATGACCATCAGCGGCAAACACTTTAAAGCGAAGTGCGTAGTCGCCTGTATTTAATGGCGGAATATCAATGACAATTTGCCCTTGTTTTTTTCCGTTATTTGCGTTTAACAATTCGTGTTTGTCGCCTTTACTGACTAAAAAAATTTGTGACAGTGCAAGCTCAATTTTTGAATTAAAACGCAGTTCAACTTTATCCGCATGATTGGCGTGAATAGGCGTTATTTTTAGTGAATAATCTGTAATAACGGCGTGCGCAAACACAGTTTGCGACACGCAAAGCGACAGTAAAAAAAATAAATGTTTTTTGTTCATAACGTAAAAATAATGGAGAATTAACCTTTTCTATTTTTCAGCGCGTGGCTGGCTAAATTTTTTCCTAAGTCCCAAATAGAGCCACCAATTTTATGAGTATCTGCAATCGTTTTATCAAACGCATTTACAATGGTGTCGCAATCTTTTTGGTTCAAATTGAGAGGGGGAAGGAGTTTCACCACGTTCATCCCATGACCGGCAACTTGCGTGAGAATGTGATGTTCTTTGAAAAGGGGAATGGTAATCATTTGGCAGAATAAGCCTTTGTTTGCGGCTTCAAGCATCGCCCATGCCGCTTTAAGTGTTAAACTTTTTGGTTGCTCAAATTCAATCGCAATCATCATGCCTTTGCCACGCGCTTCTTTTAAGAACTCATAATTTTCACTCATGGCATTTAAATCGTGGATAATCGCATTGCCGCGCGTGAAACTATTTTCGACGAGTTTTTCATTTTCAATAACGTGCAATGTCGCAAGACCTGCCGCCATCGCCATATTATTTTTAGCAAAGGTCGAGCCATGCACAACGGCTCTATCCATACGGTTATAGACGGTGTCCATAATTCTATCGGTAATGGCGACACCACCCACCGGCACAAATCCGCCCGATAGTGCTTTTGCCATACAAATCATATCGGGCTGAACATTCCAATGATTCACTGCCCAGAATTTACCGGTGCGTCCTAGACCAGTTTGCACCTCGTCAGCGACAAATAAAGTGCCATATTGTTTGCATAAACGCTCAACTTCGGGTAAATAATTCTCATCAGGCATATTCACGCCTTTACCTTGAATAGGCTCCACGATAAAAGCGGCAACGTCTTTACCACTTAACGCTTTTTCGAGTGCAACTAAATCATTAAACGGGATCGCTTCACAGTTAGGTAAAAGCGAGCCGAAACCTTCTTTGAAAATATTTTCACCATTAAGCGACAAGGCCCCCATCGTTAAACCATGATATCCGTGTTCACAGAAAACGATTTTGTCGCGTTTTGTGGTGAAACGTGCAAATTTAATGGCTGCTTCAACCGCTTCTGTTCCTGAATTACAAAAGAACATTTTGGTTAAGTTTTCGGGTGTCGTTTTGAGAATTTCTTTTGCGAGTAAACCGCTTAAGATTGACACGTCGAGTTGAACCAAATTCGGTAACTCTAATGTGAGCGTTTCTTTGAGCGCTTCAATGACGGTTGGGTGATTTCGCCCAATGGCAAATACACCAAATCCGCTGAGTAAGTCGAGATATTCCGTACCTTCTTGATCGTAGAGATATTGTCCGACCGCTTTTTTGTAGTGACGGTCATAACCAATGGTTTTTAAAACACGCACCATTTGATTATTTAAAAATTGTTCATGCAAATCGAATTTATCGTTGCTGTGTTCTTCTAAGAGGTTGGCAATTTTGAATGTCATAATGTTTTATTTGATGTGATATGAAAATGTTAATTAAAGGCTTAAAAACCAATCACTATCGACGGTAACTTTTTCGACCATTTCGGTTTTAACACCCAGTTGGAGTTCTTTTAATTTTTCAGCTAAATGTTCGCCATCGATTAAATCAATCGGTGGTGCACCATCACGTGTGGCTTCCTTAATTGCAGAAGACGTAAATGTTCCTGTTGTAATAAATAATCCTTTATCAGCTCGTCCTACCATTGCACCTCTAAAATCTCTTATTTCACTAGCAGAAACAGAGCCTTGATATTTTTTACACTGAAAAATAACGTGAAAACTCATCAGTCCGTTAATGCGAGCAATACCTTTCCCATCAATGCCACCATCTCCCGTTTTTCCTGTAACTTCAACTTGAACGAATCCACATTCACGTAGTAAACGTTGAGCTAATCGCTCAAAAGCATCTGGACTGATTTTTTGAGTTAAAATTAAATACAGATCATCTTTCCATTCAAGAATTTCATCAATTTCATTCAAATCATCTAATTGAAGTAGCTCCAATTCTTTTTGAATAGATTGGGCATTTGTTTT
>JBDLQG010000005.1:0-29678 GCA_039800705.1 Pseudomonadota bacterium | reverse complement strand
AACGTCAATGCTTCGTCCAAACCCAAACTATAGCACCAGTTAAAAAATCACGTTTCACAAAAAAAGCCGCGTTAATGTGATAATTAACGCGGCTTTTTCATTAAGACTAAACGAAATACTGAATTAAACTTTCAATGGAGGCGTTTTACTTAAGAGTGCAACAAGTTCAGATTGTCTATGTGTGTAGGTTTTGCTGTATAAGCTCTTTAATTGCGTGCGCACAGTATTCATTGTCAATCCGACTTCATCCGCGTATTCCGAAGGTGATTTCCCCGCCACCAATGCTGAGGCAACGCGTAACTCTGCGGGGGACAAATCATAGAGTTTACCTATCATCTCCAGTTCTGAAAAATTTTCATTCGCATTTGAAATAAAAATGAGGGCGAGTGGCGATGAGACATGGTTTGTTAAAGAGAGCGTGGGCGGAAGTGGTGTGATAAACACTTGCCAAGCTTGATTGTTATCATCATTAATAAACATCGCGTTTTTTACCGGAGGAATCTGTGTTGCCGCTTGAATAAATTCGTTTAATTTTTCTTTACAATTAAACGTAGTTGCTACTAACTGCCCGTTTTTAATTGCTAAACCCTTTATTTTTTCATCAAGTAACTCGAGTAAATGCGTATTAGCGTAATTTACTTTGCCTTGACTATCAACAATCAACATGGCGAATGCGAGTGAATCAATCGCAATAGCGCTAAACTTTTGGAAATACACATTTTTAATTTGATTTTTTACACGCATTTTCGCAACAGCGGGACTAATCGGCTTTGTAATAAAATCGGCAGCGCCTAATTTTAATGCTTGAATTTCATCTTCAGTAGTCGATTTTGCTGTGATAAAAATGATGGGGATATTTTCGGTTTGTGGATGACTTTTTAATTGTCTACATAGTTCATAGCCGTCTATATCTGGCATCATCACATCGAGCAGAATAATGCAGGGTTTTTCCTTACTAATCATTTCTAATGCTTGTTGCCCGTTAGTTGCAAAAGAAACACTATATTCATCAGTAAATATAGTAGCGAGCAAATGGACAATAGTTGGATTGTCATCCACAATCAACAAACGCGGTAAATCAGAAGGAACGACAATAGACACAATTAAATCTCAATTAATTATTTTAGGGTGCATAATTGATTTGCTAACTGGTGTTGACGTTATAAATCAATAGTTTTTTGTAAGTCTATCACACAACAAAAAACCTACAGTAATTTCCATTTTTTTACTCAATTTTTATGATACCTAATCTATTGTTGCTATTTATACCGAACTAATTATCTGTTACGTCGTTACGTGAAATAGTCATACTTTCAATAATGTGCAAAGCGTGATTGAAATTTAATTTCTCAAGATACTCTTCCAATTCATCAACTATTTTTTGCTCATTGCACTGTAGAAAGTGCGGTCGAAGTTCGTTAAAAATATCAATAGCTTTAAATTGATTAAACGATACGGCATATTTAAATTGCTTAAAACGTTCGTTTACATCATCCTCGTCTAAATTTGACCTAATGATTGATTTTTCTAACGCGGATAACGAGGCTGTTGCATGGATAGCATCAGTAAATTTCACCACAAAATCACTCAGCAATGAATCGATATTATCAATCTCGCCCAAATGAAGTGCTAATTCCAATGCGGCGGCGGCATTTTTCAATTCATGTGCGCCTAACGTTCCTGCAATGCCATTCATTGAATGTGTTAAATGTTTGGCTTCTATAAACGCTTTTTCTTCAATAAAGGTCGTTAATTGATTGGCCATTTCACGGTAATTTGCGTTGAAATTCACTAATAACTTATGCAGTAGCATTGAATTTTGATTGCAAATTGCAAGTGCTGCGACGAGGTCAAAGGGTGGTAAAAATTCTGGCAATGTCGTTATTTTTTGAAGCAAGACACTGTTTTCGATTGATTCACTCTCATTATCGTTAAACCATTGATTTAACAACGCGACCAATTTATCGATATCAATGGGTTTGGTTAGATGTGCATTCATACCCGCTGCTAGACTTTTCTCCAAGTCGCCTTCCATCGCATGGGCGGTCATCGCAATAATAGGTATATTTTGCAATGACGATTCAGCGCGAATGTGTTTCGTTGCGGTAAAACCATCCATGATAGGCATTTGAATATCCATGAAGATTAAATCAAAAGTTTTAGTTAACGCACGTTCTACACCTTCTTTACCGTTGTTTGCAATTTCAACGACCAAGCCCATTGATGTTAATAATTCTTCTGCAACAATTTGATTGATTTCATTATCTTCGACCAATAAAATTCGATGCGCGTTGTAGTGAGGCGTCGCAGAAGCTGTTTTGGCCGCATGGCTTGAGGTAATTTGATTGGGAGCTATTGTAAAAGGAAGCGTAAATTCAAATGTACTGCCTTGACCATAGACGCTTGAAACACAAATTTCGCCTCCCATCAATTCAACTAACTGTTTGCAAATCGCTAAGCCCAAGCCCGTACCGCCATAATTGCGCGTAATAGAATTGTCGGCTTGCGAGAATGGTTGAAATAATCGTTCAATTTGCTGCTCTGTCATGCCAATCCCTGTATCATGCACGCTAAAACAGAGCTCAACGGCATCCTCTATTTGATTCTTAACTGTAATCGTTGTGAGAATACGACCTTGTGAGGTGAATTTTTTGGCATTACCGAGTAAATTAATCAGCACTTGCCTCAACTTCGTAGCATCACCAATCAACTCACGCGGAACATCAGCAGACACGTCAATATTAAAGTGCGTGAGATTATCTTCCACCTTGTTGTGTTCAAACAAGTTATCCACATTTTCCAATAACATATTCAGATTAAAAATCGTATTATCAAGCGTAAAACCATTGGATTCTAATTTTGAAAAGTCGAGAATACTATTAATAATCGTTAATAATTCATTTGATGAGCTGTAAATTTTTTCCAAATAATTTTGCACTTCGACAGAAATATCTTTTTTGAGCGCCAGTCGTGAAAGTCCGATAATCCCATTTATTGGTGTGCGTATTTCATGCGACATGTTGGCAAAGAAATTCGATTTCGATTGATTAAGTGCTTGCGTATCGGCTTCAAATTGTTTTCGAGCGGAAATGTCTTGTGAAAACCCCACTGTGCCAAGTACGTCGCCTTGACTGTCTAAAATAGGTGCTCTTAGTGTTTCAACCCATAATGTATTGCCTAAATAATCGACTATTTTTTCCTCAATTATTTTTGTTTGCTTGGTTTGCAGTACCCATAAATCATCATCTCGATAAAGTTGTGCAACCGCTTTTGCTAAAAAATCGAAATCCGTTTTTCCAAGGAGATTATCGGTATGAATTTCGCCATAATGGCCCGCTAATGCGCGATTGACAGCGAGAAAACGGCTTTGTGTATCTTTGAGCCAAACCATAAATGGAAAATTATCAATCAATTCGCGCAGATAATTTTCTTTTTGATTGAGTGTTTGATTGAGTATTTGTAATTCATTGGTGCGTTCATTTACTTGTATTTCTAATATATGTTCAGATACTTTTAAATTATCAACAAGCAGTTGCTGTGCTTGAAGTAAATCGCTTTGTATTTTTTCTTTTTCTTTTCGAATGGAGTTAAATCGATCAGCGAGAGCAAACGCTAAAATCAGCATTTCCCATGCAGAGCCATATTGAAATCCACTTACGGTTAATACGTTGGTTGGCAATATCCCAAGGACTCGCAGAATCATGGAGAAAGCCCCGATAAACAGCATAAAAAATGAGAATAAGAAAAAGTAGGCGTTACGCTGTTTTTTGAATGTACATAAAATAGAAGAAAGCAGAATCAGCAATGCCAGTGTTAAGTGCATGAAAGTGGCGTAACGGTTGATGACAAGACCAAAATCAAGAAGGCCTGTCAGCGATTGCAGAACATACGCAACAATGTAAATTTTTAATACGACGTCAATAACAGGAATCACAATTTGTGTATTGAGCATTCGCCTTGTAAACAGTAATAAGGTAATAATTGTAAAGTCGCACAATTCAGCTGCGAAAATATCAACATTTGCCGCTTCTGGCCATAAAAATTCTTTTCCAAGACCTGTTATCGCTGCAATATACAGTGCAAAAAAAGCAACGTATCCCACATAAAGTAAATAAATGGTATCGCGCAGTACTGTGAAAATTAACGCATTAAATACAATCATGGCAATGACCATTCCAAAATACAACGCTTGCGCAAAATAGTCATTGCGCTCGTGTTGATGAAAACGTGCTGGCGTCCATAATTTAAGTGGGAGAATAAGAGGATGTATGGATTGTAGTTTTAAATAATAAATTTGGCTACTATGTGGTGGCAGTGTAACAGGAAAAATGAAAAATCTATTTTCATAGGGGCGTGTTGAATAAGGCAAACTCAATCCTGTTTCTATGGGCTTATTATCCTTTGTATCGTGCAATGCGTAAAATAAGATGTTTGATATATTGGCATCGCCAAGATCTATCATCTGCTCAAGTGATGCGTCGCTGCTGTTACATAAAGATAAACGAAGCCAATAGGTAGAAAGCGTATAACCAAAATTGAACGCTTCTGTTGGTTTGGGATCAAACTGGAATTGACGGGCAATATCAGGTGACACAATATCGCTGAGCGTTAATGCGCCATTTGGGTCAACAAAAAAACTCACTTGCCCAGTCAATACAATGGGCGACTGTTTGAGCCCATTAACGTCTAAGCAGGTATTATTTGCAAAAATACGGATTGAAAAAAGTTGCAGTCCTAGAAAAAATAGAAGTATTCCATAATGATAGCAACTTTTTTTCATTTAGATGAGCCGCTTAGAAACCTGTTCTAAAGCCTGCATAAACAGCTGCACCATTGTAATTAAAATCAAGAAGTCGTGATGATCGATTATCAGTCATGTTTTCACCGCGTACATACAGCTCAGTTTTTTTAGTCAATTGATATTTTAATAAAGCATTAAGACGCGCTGCACTAGAAGCCTTCAAGGTATTAGCGGCATCAAACCAATAATCGCCATACACATTCAAATCAACACGCAATTTTAATGGTTGCGCGAGTTGAATTTCATTCCAAAAGCTGCCTTGCTGCGATGGACGAGAAGACACTTGCAAATGCGTGAGTGAATTCATGGCATCCATATAGCCATAATTAACGCCAGTTTCCCAGATAGATGTCCATCGATGACGTGCTTGCATATCTGCTCCCCAAATTTCCACTTCGGGTATATTTTCACCTCGCAGCACCCCATTTTTTCCTGACATCAATACAATCATTTGATTGTAGTTTTGATGATAGCCAGTCACTTTTATTTCGCTATCAGGCAAGGGATGCCAACTCACACCAATTTCGCCGCCCGCATTACTCTCGCCTTTTAGGTTTTTATTCCCAAACAACGGATTCATCAATTCGCTTACACTGGGTTGACGATAGCCTGTACCACCATTTGCGAAAATAGTGACGTTTTGAATGATTTCACGGTTTACGCCTAATGAAAATACGTTATGGTCGCCATACACATCGCCTTGATCAAATCGACCATCGGCAGTCCATTTCCATTTTCCCAGCGTGACATCACCGTGTACGTTGGGACTAATCACGGTTTGCGCAGAAGGCATATTGAGCGTTTGTTGATGTTGCGTATTGACTCCCCAAACGAGTGTGGCTTTATTTTTATTTTCATTGTTTAGCTGCAGTTGATGTGTATTTTTCCAATCAAGCATAAATAACTGATTACTAATGGAAAATGGCTTAACATAAGTGGTCACCATCTTTTGTCGATCTTGCGTAAAGCCAAATTGTAGCGAACTTTTCCACATCGGCGACACGTCGTATTCACCGTGTAATTGTGATACCCATGTTTCGTCTGAGAGTCTACCTCGTTTATCATCCACCCAGCCAATGGCGAGTCTCTTTCTGACAAGGCCGGGACCATCAATATCTTCATCACTGCGAACAAAATATAATGACGCATCTAAACGTCCGCGCCCAAAATCTTTAAACCAATTACCAGAAGCGTGCGTCATGCCGAAATTATCACCTTCTTTTCCGTTTTGACTTTGATTGATACCATCCAATACATCACTTCTTCCAACAACACCTGAAAAATTACCGGCTTGAGTTGTTACACCGCTGCCTACTGCTTCACGGACGGTATCATAGCTCCCACCTTCAAGATGCAAAAACGTATCATCTACTTGCATACGTCGCGTTTTTAAATGAACAGCGCCTCCAAGCGTTCGGCTACCACCTTGATTTAACTCGCCTCCACGCGTTACAGTCACTTGATCGAAGGCGTCTAGTGGATAATGGCTCAATGAAAACATACCTGCAAAATTGCCAAATAAGGGAACACCGTCTAAAGTCACCATCCCTTGTCCGTTGCCCCCTGCGCCTCGGATGGTCATCGCTGTGGTTGTTTGCCCACTCCCTTGATTGATCGTAATACCAGCCTCGTTTTTCAATACATTATTAAGGTCGGGCATTTCTGCGCTTTGCCAATCACTTCGGGTTAACTCACTTTTAAGGTGCTCTGCATTCACCTCTTGACTGCTAATTGTCATCGTAGGCAATAAATCAGTTCCTGAATTCACATCACTATCGGCCACGGCGCTTGCCGTATATAGCAAGCTACAAAAAATAATTTTATGTAATGATTTACATGGCGCGTAGATTTTTAACATGTTTGATCCGTTTTTTAAAGAAGGGTAACGCCATTTGACTGTTCAACAATCTGCTTGAGTCAAACAAATGAAAATGAAATAGACAACCTAAAATAATTCCAAAAGAAAATAATTCTGGATGAATTTGTATATTGCTATCCTAAAATTGATAGAAATCTCTCGAATTAATGTCGTTATTTTGTAATAACACCTAATTAAAAATCAAGAATTTTCAGGTAAGTATTTTTTGATGTAACGATCAAAATAAATAGATAGGGCGTGAGGCGTGATTTTTTAAGCAAATCAAACTATCTTGGCGTGATCACTCTAAGCCAAATAAGCAGAAAAAAATTCATTGGATAGGCTTGTTTTGCCTTTAACAAATAAAAGCCTACTATCCTTAATGAATAGAAGGCTTTTATTTAAGCAAAATACCATGGATTATTTACCGACCACGACCGTTTGCGGTACGGTGTATTTGAGATGGCGCGGCTTGATTAGTCATATTTTTAGGTATTGAACTATCACAAAGTTTTTCAATCTTATTGTTTGCTGCATTGAGTTGTTCTTGTAGCGTTTGAATTTCTTGAGAAATAGCCGCGATTTGTTGTGAACTATCATTTGCAAAACAGGGGACTGCAAGGAGAGTCAACACAACTGAAACAGACGTTAGTGCTGACATCATTTTTTTCTTAATTATCATAATATACTTATTTCATAATTTGTAAGGTAGCCGGTATTGGCGGAACGAATCTTACGTCAGTTATGTTGGGATCGCGTCACCCATTTGGGTGATTATTTGAATTTTTATGATTTTTCATAAAGTGTGATTAGGTAAAAAATTTTATTCACATTTAGCGAGCGTTTACTTTTATATCACTGTCTAAACGGCATAAAATCCCCAAGCAGTACATACTTGGGTTTTTCAATGGTTATGTAAGTTGACGAGTATTTTTTATCGATGTCCGTTAGCCGTTCGGTGTGCTTGATTTGTCTGTTTGATTATAGTGAGTTTACAACCACAAATTTTTTCGAGTTTATTGTTAGCAGTGGTCAGTTTTGTTTGTATAGAATGTAGTTCTTGAGAAACAGACTTTATTTGCTGAACGTTACTGATTGCAAAACATGGCGTCACAAGAAAACCTAATGCTAGTGACACAGCGGTTAACATATAAACAGTTTTGTTTAGGGTGAACATAGTCTTCCTTAATTTTAAAGGCCGCCGGAATTGGCGGGGGGAATCATATACGTTCGTTATGATTTTAAAATACGTTACATGACGTATATTTCCATTTTTTATAAATGGTTTGTATTCATAAGATAAAAAATAATTTCTAATCACCCATTTAGGTGAATACTATCTACTCCTTTTAATGCAGAATAGAAACACGTTAAAAGTTTTTAGTGCTTTTATCTAAGGTGATTTAAATTTCAGTAGTTGCAGTAAACAATTAACGTCGGGACATATATTATGGAACTAAACTCTGTCGCTTTATTTGGTATCATTATTTTATTAATGCTCTACTTACCGTTCATTTTTATTATTTTTAAGTAATCTATCTCATTGAAGCAAAAAATAAAACATAGAAAATATAGTATTTTCCGTATTCCTTAAATAAGGTGATGCACATGGCAAAAATATTAGTCATTGATAATGAAAATCAAATATGTGAATTATTGGCAAAAATGTTGAAACGTGATGGACATCAAGTTTTTATGGCACAAGATGGCGAGATAGGAGTCCAAAATTTTTATTACCTGCAGCCCGACCTTGTTATTACTGATATTGTCATGCCAAACAAAAATGGCTTTGAAGTCATTGCCGATTTGATTACATACAATCCTGAGCAGCCAATCATTGCTATGTCAGGTGGACGACGTACCACTATAGGAAGTTATGATAAAAAATCGGCTGACATGTCGGGTATTAAGGGAATTTTACAAAAACCTTTTACACATCAACAATTACGAGATGTGATTCAAGTAGCATTAAATTAATCAAAATTTTTTAAACGCATTAAAAATGAAAATACCCTACTTAATGAGTTTAAATTTTTAAGCTGTAGAGGCGTTTATATGTTCTTCTATTTTATTTTTAGCTGCCAACCATTGTGCTTTTTCTTTTTCGAAAAGCATAATGTCACGCTTAATTTCCGCTTCTTTTAATTGCGTAGTTTGCGCGAGTGTTTGAGCATGTTGTTTTTTTTCAAGTGTCAAGGTTGCATTAAACTCCATGTCCTTGAGTGTATTTTCATGCTGTAATTTTTCTGCATGAATACGTTGCTCGATATCAAACCGCGCTGCTTGCTGCACTGCAAACTCCTCGAGCAAACGTAACGCATTATCCGCTGCTGTCGCCTGTTCTTCGCGCTCAAGTCTCGCATCATGCTCTAAGTTTTCAATATACTTTTGCTTTTGTTCGCGTAGTTGATTGTCAATTTCTGCTTGTTGTCGGAATTCCTCATCGCGCTTAGCTTGATTAAATTCAAAATTTTTCTTGAGGATACTCAAATAAATATCCTCTTGTGAAAGAATAACATCGGGAAACTCTTTAAATGTTGGCGTTAATTCACAGAGTACGCGCGATTGAATCGCTTGCATCACAAACATTTCACCAATATCACTTGCAATCTTTTTTTGAAGCTGCCCTAATTCATTTCGTACCCACGTATTTTTGGGAAGATTAATAACTGTATTTTGCACAGCGTTAATTAAAGCTTCTTCATAAGTCGTTTTAATATGCGCATTAACGGAAGATAAAACTGCCATGTTATTGAGTGCGTATTTGATTCCTGCTTGAAAATGAATGTCCAGAGTGACAACGACATTGCAAAAACCTTCATAAAGATCAATTTGTGTAGAGAGTTGCCATTTTTCAATCGGCAGTGCATACACCTTATGATAAAAACGCTTAACAAAGCCCTCTGGACGCTCGAATAATCGGCAATAAGGCCCAACTTTAATATATACAAGATGGCGGTCAGGGGCAAAAATGGGCTCCCATGTGTCACTAACCACCAAAGCTTGATTTGATGTGCCCTCAAGCAACCATTTATCGATGTTTATATTTGAATTATTCATGATTTATTTCCACATTATTCAATTGCGCTTGTTGCCTTGCTTGATGAATTTTGTCACTCATTTTTTCGGCAATTAATGGATAAAGATTAGGTGCAAACTCAACCGATTTATCATCTATTTTTCTTAAAAAACCGCGATTTAGCAGCAATCCAACCGCAAACATACGTGACCAATCGTTATAGCGCCGTGCAATTTCTATCTCACTTTTTTCAATCACCATTTCGAGTTCATCATTTTTATTGATTTTAAACTCGGTAAATTGTCGCAAACATTCAAAAACAAGCTCTTCTTCTTGAGCCGTTAAAGGACCTGGAGCCGTGAATTCAAGACGATAAGACAGCAATACAGTAAAAAAATCGACCATTGCCGCGCAGATAAACGCAAATAATGAAAAATCTGACCACATCGCAATATTTGGCTGAACATCCGCATTGAATTGGTTATAGGTCATCAGCAGTGGCGCTTGAGGAACTGCCGATAAACCGCTATTTCCAAATAATATATTCATTTTTAACTGTAAATTTTCAAAATGTGAGAGCATTTGCTGATAGGCCGCTTGCGTATCTTGCGCATGGTCTAAATTATTCACGCTACTTTGTACTTTTTGCACGTCTTGATTTAACTCGGCAAAATCATGCTCAAATTTTTCTTTCTGTGCTTTTTTCTCTAAGTAAATTTGATTGTAATGCTTCCAAAAAGGCCCTTCACCTACGTGATTTTTGTAACTATCAAACGCTTGAGGATGCGTGCCAAAATAAGCCTGTGACACCTCAGTTGACGCTTTCTCTATATCCGTATTTTGTTGTTTTAAGATTTCTGCTTTGAGCGTCAATGCGCTATCAATATAAGTTTTAACATCAATGCGAAGTTGGTTAACACGATCAACATGTAATTTATCTTTTTGTGAAATTTCATAAAATTTAAAATATGAAAAAGACACCGATGCCATCAATGCCACAAGTAACGAACACACCACACTAAAATAGCGAATACGATTGGCTTTCCAGTGCATGCCCGCTATTTCAAGTGAGCAAATGACAACAATAGACTGAATTGCAACAGTAATAACCAGTGCAATCCATGGCGTGATAAAATGTGAGAGACCGTAATAGGTCGTAAATCCCGAAGCAAGACTGAGCATCAATACAATCGGAATTGTCCAAACACGTAAAATACCAACAAAGAGCGTTTGGATACTATTGATAAAATAACCGACGCCAGAAGGTTTTTTGTGTAACTCAAATTTTTTTATTATCATGGACCATGCCGTCATCAAGTAAAAGAGAAGTTTGGTGTTGGATAAAATGATTGATTTACCCACTAATTTGATTAAATCATCATACGTTATTTTTTTTAAAACCACCAAGCGCAGTATAAAATAATTTAGTTTTACGATTGCTGTAGGTTACGCAAGTTAAGTATGATGGCAAATTATTGCTATTTACATTGAGTAATTGAAGCGTAACACTGCCCTTACCACATCACAAATCATGAAGGTTTATTTATGAAAATTAATTCAGACGAATTTCAAACAGCATTAACCACCGTTTTCCAGTACGCGTGGGATATGAAAAAAGCAGATGCAAATGAGTTTATCCATGATGAAACAATCAAAGAGGATATTGTTGAAGCAAGGTTTCAAGGCTTTCCACCGATGACATTTAAACGTACTCGTCACGGCAATGAGGCCGAAAATTGGACAGTGGTCGTCAGCTGATTTTTTGGGTTTCCATGTGAAGTAATAGAAAACTACTTCTAAAAACAGCAGCGATCTCAGGTTAAAAAATCAAGATCGCTGTTTGAATCACAATAAATGTTAAATTGATATTACAAACACAACTTCTAAAAATCACCAATGAACGCTTTTTGTGATTGCGTAAGCTTATCTTTAAAAAATTGACCGGCGGGATGCGTTTCAAAATCCGTTAAGCCAAGTAAATCATATCTTTGATGATTATATTGTCCAAAGAAGCCCATATTCCAACATCTAAAATCACGATTTTCAACGGTGCCTTCGCTGAAAACAGAAACTTCTTTATGACGTTTATCTTTGCAAATACGTTCATGAAACATCGCCTTTACTGCTTGTTCCTCACCTTCTAACACTTGTAGAAAATAATGATTATGGTAAATCAACGCGCCACTAATATTGGCTAATTTATTCAATTTACGTGAAACATGCAAAATTTCCATTAAATCTTTTTCGCAAAATTCATCGGCTGCCTGACTCCCGTAAATCAATTGATAAATAGGAAACTGGTCATCTTCATAGCTTACGGTATTTTTAATATTCCCAAGCCATGTAAAAATATTTTTTAAATTTTCAGGTTTATGCAAAAAAGAAAGATGAGGGGAATTGGGAAGAATAGCTTTCAATTTATCAATTTGCATACTCCAAACTAAGATAGGCAGTTTTCGTATGTTCTGCAACGCATCAATTAGTGTATTCCCTGTTAATTCCATTTCCGTGTTATTGAGAAAATCATCAGTGATAATCGCATCAAACTCATCTGGATTTTTTTCGAGCGCACTTATCGCGTCGGAAGGATGGTTGAACGATTTTGCTGAATGCCCCGTGCAAAAAAGCACTCGCATTAACATGTTAGTCATTTCGCAACTTCCATCAATAATTAAGATATTCAGGCTAGATGTTGAATCAGTTGCAAAACTCATAATATTCTTTGTATAAGGTAATAGTTAAAGGGATAACATAAAATTTTAATTCGGTAATTTTCTTGAATTCTTCCCTATTAGTCAATACAGTTTCAACATATTTTATACAATATCGTGATAATGAATTTCAAACCACGCCACTAAATCGCGCTTATCGCCTAATTTATCTAAATAACGATTGATAGTGTCATGATTGCCCCATACAACCTGATTTAATCCCCCATCTGCGACAGATACTTCAATATCATGACAGTAAAGCCCTTTATCACGCTCAACATAAAAACCGTATGTTCGGCACGCGACGGGACGATACGCGTAAATCAAACACGCACCTGCCGCTTTATCTAACATAGGGCAAATAATCGAGCGTGGTGATTGCGTAGAAAGTGTTGCGACGCTTTGACGGATTTCTTGCTGTTTTTCAGTAGAAAGTGTGGCGAACCCTTCTTGAAATAGTAACCATTCAGCCGACGTAAGTTGTGGAACTTGTGCTAAACGATGACAACAACCATCACACCCCATTTTACATAGCCAATCAGAATTTTCATCACGAATGGCTTTCACGCGCATATCGATGTTTTCGTGTAATTCACTAAGTGTTTTCATTGTTTTAAAAATACCGCTTCACTAATAATATCGTGATTATTCTCAATACGATCAAGATAGACTAAACCCTCTAAATGGTCGTATTCGTGCTGAAATATCCGCGCCACAAATCCTGTTAACTCCATGTCAATGGACTGCCCCGCTAAATCAATGTAATTGATGCCTATATGTCCATAACGCGGTACTTTGCCGCGAATTCCTGGAATACTTAAGCAGCCTTCCCAGTCTTTTTCTATGTCATTACTTAATGACGTAAAACTGGGGTTAATCATGATAATAGGTGACATTTGTGGCGCGGTTGGGTATCGCTTTGTAGGTTTTGAGGCTACCACTATCATACGCAGCGATTCGAAAATTTGCGGAGCTGCCAACCCCACGCCGTTTGTACCTTCCAAAGAAACATGTAAATCTTTTGCGGTTTGCTGTGCCAATTCAGTCATTGCAGGGGTAATGAAATCCGCAATTTTTCGTAGAACAGGTTCACCAAGTAACGCAATTTCTCTCACTTGTGCTGTCATTGATTATTCTCCTCGGGCAGAAAACCACCTGCCTGCATTGACCATAAACGAAAATACGTGCCTTTTTTAGCCATTAGCGCATCATGCGTTCCATCTTCTACAATACGCCCCGCATCAAACACTAAAATGCGATCCAAATGGGCAATCGTCGATAAACGATGTGCAATAGCGATAACGGTATTTCGACCCATTGCCGCATCTAAATTTTCTTGAATAATACGTTCAGTGACGGAATCTAAACTCGATGTGGCTTCATCTAAAATTAAAATAGGCGCGTTCTTGAGCATGACTCTCGCAATAGCAATGCGCTGACGCTGCCCTCCCGACAATTTAACGCCTCGCTCCCCCACAAGCGAATCGTAGCCACTGGACATCGTTTGAATAAAATCATCTGCATGGGCTAATTTAGCAACAGCAAAAATGTCCTCATCAGTTGCCTCTAAGTTGCCATAACCAATATTGTCTTTCAAGCTACGGTGAAATAAACTCGGCTCTTGGGGAATCAATCCCACTTGCTCATGCAGTGAATCTTGCGTGACCGTTTGAATATCCGTGTTATCAATCAAAATGTGACCGGTTTGCGGTTCATAATTGCGCAGTAGCAAACTCACAAATGTTGATTTACCTGAGCCTGAAAAACCCACGAGTCCAACTCGCTGCATAGGTTCAATAATAATATTCAAATTATCAAATACACGCTGATTGGGTTCATAACCAAAACACACATTCCGAAACTCTATTCGTCCACTCGAAATGGCAAGCGGTTTTGCATCGGGTTCATCGATAATTTCATGAGCTTGCACAATGGTGGTCACACCATTGGCTACGTTGCCAATATATTCAAAAAACTCTAAAAAGCGTCGAGATAAATTCCGTGCATCGTTAATAATCAACAGCGCAAGACCGATGCTCATCGTAAAATCGCCCACGCTGATCATTCCGCTATCCCATAATGTCAACGCATAATACACCGTGCCAACTTTCAAAATTGCAGCAGCAATAAATTGAAACCAACGAACACGTTCCATATACCAAAATGTTTGACGTGCCGCGCTCACTTCACTATCAAGAAACTGATTTAAATGTGCTCTTTCAAATTGCAGACGGGCAAATAATTTTGCATTCAAAATATTAGTCACGGCATCAACAATTTTTCCGTTTACTTGACTGCGCGTAGCGGCATAATTTTGTGCATACGGTTGACAGCGTGTGGCGAGCCAATATGAAAGGCATGTATAGGTAAACACCCAACCTGCAATGAGAAACCCCAAATTATGATTAACGTTAAAAAGAAGCGCTATCGATACCAAAAACGTAATAAGAATCGGCCAAAAATCGCATAAAATTGACCAAACCGTATGATTCACACTCATCGCAGTTTCGCTAATGCGATGCGCAAGCGCCCCTGAAAAATGTTGACTAAAATAGCGCGGTGAATGGTATTGCAAATACGCATACAATGATTTTGATGTCCGTTGACGCAAACGCGGCCCCATAATAATCAGTACCGCACCACTTGCACGACTAAAAATAATTTCTGCGACATTAAGACCAGCAAGTAATATGAGAGGATCGCGTAGACTTTCCAGCACGGATATTGATAAATCACTGCCCGATAATTGCGCCGCGCCATCCATAATCGCTTTAATCGCATACGGCACTAAGATGCTCGATGCCGCCTGCCCCGTTTCTAAAATCAACATTAACGTGACCCACCCGCGAAACGCCGACAGACAATACAGGATAAACGATGTAGGATTGCTTGGCAGATAGGGTGCTTGCGCAGCACGCTTAAAAGGTTTGTTTTTTGACATAAACTCACATCGATTGAATAGTTGTCCCATTATAAGGGAGAAACTCCCCACATTTAGTACATTTAAAATACGAAATATTTTAAAAAATGCTTCGTTACTGGTAATATCGTAATTCCTGACAACGATTGTTGGGTATTAACCATAAAGCAAGTTAATATACGTGATAATGTACAACGCTAAAGGATATTATTGAATGGAATGTAATGAAAAAACATCTGTCATTTCGCCAAAAAAGCATTGTGCATCTTGTGGAAAATTATTTTCATGCTATTCCACTAAGACGAATTCATGCTGGTGTATGACCTATCCGGCCATTATGCCGATTAACGAAGAAGCAGCCGAGTGTTTATGTCGCGCTTGTTTGAGTACGGTTATACAAAAGAAAATAGCGGATAAACTGAGCCACTTAAGCCTTCCTGAAAAATTATCACTCGCAAAAACATATAAAACGAAAGTCAAAGCCATTGAAGGCATTGATTACAATATGGAAAAAGGAAAGTATGTATTTACACAGTGGCACCATCTCAAAAGAGGTGCTTGCTGTCATCATCAATGCAAACTTTGCCCTTACTGATGACGTTAAACACATGTTATGTATGGACATCAAACTGCCCACTGCAACACACTGGGCAGTTTTTTATGAATTTAAAGCGCCGCTTTTAAAATATGTCGACTCACATCAATAGTCACATCGGCTTTTTCGCCAAGTTGCAACATGTTGTGTGAAGTCAGCTGTTCAATAATCGCATCAACGGATTCTGGGCCAATGTGATAATCTGATAAATGTGTTTTTACCCCTAAGCCTTCAAAAAATGCCCTTGTCTTTTCAATCGCTAAATCAATACGTTCATCATCACTTCCTTCTGTGATGTTCCAAACGCGCTGTGCATATTGAAGCAATTTTTCATGTTTGCCCTGACGACGCTCATGGAGCATTGCTGGCAAAATAATCGCTAACGTTTGTGCATGGTCTAATCCGTACAGTGCGGTAATTTCATGGCCTAGCATGTGAGTCGCCCAATCTTGGGGAACGCCAGCACCAATTAAGCCATTTAATGCCAATGTTGCTGTCCACATGAAATTGGCTTGCAAGTTATAATCGTGCGGATTTTTAAGTAGTTCAGGGCCTATTTCAATTAATGTCAATAATAAGCCTTCTGAAAAACGATCTTGAACTTTAGCATCTACGCTATAGGTGAGATATTGTTCTGCAATATGCGTAAACGCGTCCACAATGCCGTTGGCTAATTGATGTTTGGGCAGGGTATAACTTAATGTGGGATCTAATACTGAAAATTGCGGAAAAACCCATTTACTTCCAAAATGGAGTTTGGCTTTGTATTCAGTTCGAGAAATAACCGCAACGCTGTTCATTTCCGAGCCTGTTGCGGGCAAAGTGAGTACGGAGCCATAAGGCACGGCGTGTTTAATATTCGCACCTTGTGATAAAAGAATTTCCCAAGGATCACCTTCTTCGTAAACGGCAGCAGCGACAAACTTTGTGCCATCAAGCACAGAACCACCCCCTACGGCTAATAGAAAATCGAGATGATGAGCTTTGATTTGCGCAACGGCTTTAATGAGTGTTTCGTAAGTTGGATTGGGTTCAATGCCACCAAATTCCTCGCTGTAGCGAGTACCTAAGGCATTTTTGACTTTATCGATGGTGCCGTGCGTTTTGGCACTTTGTCCGCCAAATAAAATTAAGACGCGAGCCTCAGTGGGAATAAGTTGATCGAGTTCACTCATTTTCCCTTCACCAAAAGCAATTTGCGTAGGATTGTAAAAATTAAAGTTAAGCATTCAATAATTCCTTAAATTTTAAGATAAAATCGAATTATACCATGCGCCTAACCTTTCAATCGTTAAGATGAAAGCACTTGATTGAATTTTACTGAATTCGCTCCGATATAGAATGACTTACAGCCATTTTTGAATGGCGACTCGTTGTCATCCAGCACGTTGATGCTAACAGAAAACGCAACTTTTCCACATCCACTCGTGTGTATGTTTCTTCATTTTCTGGTAGTGAAAAATGCTGTTTTTCAGGTGTTTGCGTTAGCATTTTCATCACAACATCCGCTGAGATATCACTTGATATCATGCCCGAAGCAATCAACTGTGCCAAATAATCCGTTTTTGATAACAAATAAAGCAGATGCCAATCTTTGGGTAAGTTGTCTTTGTTTTGTTGAATCACGTCACATTGTGCAATCGACACTAATTTATTCACATTGCGCAAACCATTTCGCCCCATTAACTTAGCAATATGTGCTTTTAGGCGATCAAAAACGTCTTCGTCCAACATCCGTTCATCTTTCGTTTTAACGAGCAAATGACCCACCTCCAAAAATGCGTCATCAGCACGATCACCTGATTTTTTGAAAATATGAAGCTGCGCAGTGATTTCTTTTATTTCATTCTCGAAATGTTTGACGTAAAACTTCTTTTTTGTCGCAATGGTCATTTTTTATATCGGTATAGAGAGAATTGATAGTCGTGTTGTAAAATGATTAAAGAACTTTCACTTTTTATTATCGAAAGATAACATTTGCTAAAGCATTAATCGTAGGTTAAGGTGAATGCGTTAAATTGATAGGAATAGCTACCTCATTACACCTAGTCGTCATTTTATCGACTTAAAATAGATGTGTAATCACTCATTTGAGTGATAAGCTATACTTAAAATTTCGAAAGACAGGATAAATCCTTGAGCAACACTCACGCAAAATTGCGCAAACTATTGTTAGAAAAAGACCAAAAATCGCTTGATATCAAGCCACTAGTTAAAATCGCTGTTGCTAATAATTGAATTAACGAATCTATGAATCAAACAATAAGTACCCCTTCATTTTCATCATTACCACGTTTGTTGATTGTTGATGACAATCCAAGCATGATTCGTTTGCTTGGTGCCATATTTGATAAAGAATATCTTATTTCATTCGCAACAGATGGTAAAACTGCTTTGGAGATAGTCGAAAAAGAGCCGCCTTGCTTAATTCTACTTGACGTGATGATGCCTGAAATGGATGGTTATGAAGTTTGTAAACAGTTAAAAAATAATGAATTAACAGCAAACATCCCTATTATTTTTGTGACTGCAAAATCAAATTCTGAAGAAGAATTTTACGCGTTAAATCTAGGGGCTGTGGATTATTTGTGCAAACCCATTAGTCCACAAATTGCTAAAATTCGTGTTGAAAATCATATCAAAAATAAATATGCGCAAGGTTTTAGCACCATGGCAATGGATGCACTTTCGCTTGCTATCTTAATTGTAGATGAACAAGGTGCGGTGAAATACATCAATACTTGTGCAAAACAGCTGCTCAATACCAAAATTCGCAGTTTAACTATTAAAGATGATTACTTATCTGCGATCAGTTTTTCAGATAAAAGTAAATTGAGTGCATTCATTACTGCTGCTACGAGTACGGAAGAAATCCGCAGTGCGATGTTTTTACATGATGATGAAGTCCGGCAAGTGTTCATTACACCACTGTCGTCAATGTCGTCGTTTATGCTCAATGTCAATATGCCCTTAGCACTTATTTTAATTACAGAGCCTAACGAAACATTATCTGAAATACAATTAATGGGTAAACTATATGATTTATCCCCTGCCGAATTGCGCGTTGCATCCGCTTTACTTGCGGGTAAGTCGCCCGGAGAATATGCTCACGAAGTCGGACTGACGCTACATACTGTACGCTCTCAACTAAAAAATCTATTCAGTAAAACCTATACACGCAGACAATCTGAATTAGTCGCACTGCTTAGCAAACTTCCACCGCTAAGACGATGAGTTAATGTCACTCATTTTTTTCTTGTTTCATCGTTAAGGCAATACGTTTGCGTGGAATATCAATTTCGGTCACAGTGACAGTGACAACGTCCCCTGTTTTGACAATTTCGCGTGGGTCTTTGACAAACGTATCGGCGAGCTGTGAAATATGCACTAAACCATCTTGATGTACGCCCACATCCACAAATGCCCCAAAATTGGCCACATTCGTAACCACGCCTTGCAAACGCATCCCCACGTCTAAATCGGCTATTTTTTCAACACCGGGTTTAAATTCAACGCTTTTAAATTCAGGGCGAGGATCGCGTCCAGGTTTTTCCAATTCTTGCAAAATATCTGTCACTGTAGGTACGCCAAAATGAGCATCGGTAAAATTTTCAGCATTTAACGCGCGTAAAAAAGAGGATTGACCAATTAAGTCACGAATCGACTTTCCTGTTTTTGCCATGATATTTTCGACAACAGGATAGGCTTCTGGATGTACCGCAGACGCATCAAGTGGATTATCGCCATTTAATATACGTAAAAATCCCGCGCACTGTTCATACGCTTTGTTGCCAAGTCGTGGCACTTTTTTTAATTGATGACGGTTTTTAAACGCGCCATTTTCATTGCGAAACGCAACGATATTTTCACTCACGCTTGCCGATAATCCCGATACCTGTTTAAGCAGTGAAACCGATGCCGTATTCACGTCAACGCCGACTTTATTGACGCAATCTTCAACAACATTGCCGAGCATCTTGGCTAATTGTGCTTGATTCACATCGTGTTGATACTGCCCTACCCCAATGGATTTGGGATCAATTTTAACGAGCTCCGCAAGCGGGTCTTGCAAACGCCTTGCAATCGATACGGCGCCACGCAGTGACACGTCTAAATTGGGAAATTCTTTCGCCGCTAACTCAGAGGCCGAGTAAACCGACGCGCCCGCTTCAGATACCACAATTTTATTGAATTTCAAATCGCTATGACGCTTTAACACATCAGCAACCAACGCATCTGTTTCACGCGACGCCGTTCCATTGCCAATGCTGACGAGTTCAACGCCATGCTGTTTAATCAATTTAGCAAGTGTGGCCATCGCGCCATCCCAATCATTACGCGGTTGATGAGGATAAACCGTATCGGTTGCCACGACTTTGCCTGTTTTATCGACAATCGCTACTTTTACGCCTGTGCGAATACCGGGATCGAGTCCCATCGTCACTTTTGCCCCCGCTGGCGCAGCAAGCATCAAATCACGCAAATTATGCGCAAATACTTGAATTGCCTCCGCATCCGCATTCCCACGAAGTTGATTGGTTAAATCGAGTTCAAGGCGCGGCAACAATTTGGTTTTCCATGCCAATCGCGCTGTTTCGGCTAACCACTGATTTGCCGGCTGCGCTAAATCACCCACTTTTAATTCACGCGTCATCTTTTGAATACATGACGCATGACCACGTTCTTCATCTTCAGCAGGCAGTAAATTCAACACCAAAAAATGCTCATTTCGCCCGCGCAACATGGCAAGAATACGATGTGACGGCATTTTGCGTAGGGGTTCACGAAAATCGAAATAATCTTTAAATTTTTCCGCTTCTTTTTCTTTACCTGCCACTACGTGTGCATGGATAACACCTTGCGCCCATATTTGCTGTCGACAATCGGCAAGTAAAGGCGCATTTTCAGATAATATTTCCATTAAAATTTGCCTTGCGCCTTCTAACGCCTCCGCTACGTTTTCAATGCCTTTTTCTGCATTGACATAATTTTTCGCTAACGTTTCAGGCACAGTTTGTCGATTATCTAAAATAGACTGCATGAGTGGCTCTAAACCCGCTTCACGAGCAATTTGCGCTTTGGTGCGACGTTTGGGTTTAAACGGCAAATATAAATCTTCAAGCCATGTTTTTGTTTGCGCTGCAAGAATCGCGGCTTCTAAATCAGGCGTTAATTTTTCCTGCGCAGCGATACTGTCTAAAATGACCGTGCGTCGCGCCGCCAGTTCACGTAAATACCCTAAACGCTCTTCGAGCAAACGCAGTTGCGTGTCATCGAGTCCACCCGTGACTTCTTTGCGATAACGCGAGATAAAAGGTACTGTTGAACCTTCATCTAAAAGCGCCACTGCGGCATCTATTTGGTGTATTTTTACCGCTAATTCGTGAGCAATAATCTGATTGATTGACATAAGTTATCTAAAAGTAAAAATGAACTATCGTGAAACGCGCAAACTCGACGCAACTATTTCCATCTATTTTATCATTTAACAAAAAAGTGGTTTGATTCAAATACCATTTTAACCATTCTTTTCGATTTCATTTGCGAATCCTATCTAAAAGCGTTAGATTTTCAATTTTTTTATCACGAAATTACATCATGACAAAACCAACGCCATACAGCCATATCGGTGGTGAGCAAGCCGTCCGTTTACTCGTTGATCGCTTCTATTTTTATATGGACACCCTGCCTGAAGCAAAGGGCATACGCGATATGCACCAACCCGATTTAAGCTCAGCAAATAGTAAACTGTTCAAATTTTTATCTGGCTGGTTAGGAGGGCCTAACTTATTCATGGAAGAATACGGGCATCCTATGCTACGCGCTCGTCATTTCCCCTTCAGCATTAGTGAATCTGAAAGAGATCAATGGATGCTGTGCATGAATAAAGCACTCGCTGAAATTCCGATGATTCCAGAGCTCGAAACCAACATCAAAAATGCGCTGCAAGATTTAGCCACGCACATGATTAATCAAGAACCCGCTTAACTCACATTAGCCCAACATGATTGAACAATTCATTGTTCTGGTAGCCGCGTTAATCGCCAATACCTTTTCAGCCTTAGCCGGTGGTGGCGCGGGGCTGATTCAGTTTCCGGTACTGCTATTTTTAGGTCTGCCTTTTAGTGTCGCGCTCGCCACGCACAAAGTCGCGTCAGTTGCGCTAGGGATTGGCGCCACAGTGCGTTATCTCAAAGAAGATTTTGTAGAAAAGCAATTTGCGTTATTCATGTTGATAGTGGGCGTGCCCGCTGTAATTTTGGGTTCATTTATTGCTATCGAATTGCCAGATACGTTAGCAAAAAAAATACTCGGAATGTTAACGATGTCGCTAGGAATTTATTCCATGTTTCAATCCCAACTTGGACAAATTCACACGCCCAAAAATCAAGATGAACGTGGACTCGTTATCGGCGGTGCATGGCTGTTTTTCATTGGCTTTTTAAACGGCTCGATTGCATCTGGAACAGGCTTATTTGCCACGATTTTACTGGTGAGATGGTTTGGTTTTGATTATAAACGTGCGGTTGCCTATACGCTTATTGTTGTTGGCTTATTTTGGAACGGCGTTGGCGGCGTGACATTAGCGCTAATTTCAGAAGTCAAATGGGCATGGATTCCCATGCTCTTAATCGGCTCATTTGTGGGTGGCTATTTAGGGGCACATCTTGCTGTTCTAAAAGGCAACTTATGGATTAAACGCGGTTATGAAATGGTGACTATTTTGGTTGGCTTGAATTTACTATTTTGATTGTATGGCGTGGGACAAAAACTAAAAGACAGTACTTGTCCCACTTAAAAATATATTACGTCAACGCACGTACACGCAATTTACGACCTTTAATTTTACCTTGTTGCAATTTCATCAACGCGACATTCGCGCTGGTGCGTTTAATGGCGACATACGTTCGCACATCAAAGATATCAATTTTACCGACTTCATCACCCGACAATCCCGCTTCACCGGTTAATGCACCTAAAATGTCACTTGCACGGATTTTACTTTTGCGACCACCATCAATCACGAGCGTGACCATTGAAGGTTTTAATGTTGAATTTTTAGGGATTTTCAGTGCGTTGAATTTATCCCATTTGAACGTCACATTTTGATACGCCTCAATGGCTTTTGCCCGCGCCGCTTCTTCAGTGCTACAAAAACTCAGCGCTAACCCTTTTTGCCCTGCGCGACCCGTTCGACCAATGCGATGCACATGAATTTCAGGATCGGGTGAGAGTTCATACACAATCACCGCGGCTAAATCTTTAATATCAAGACCACGAGCCGCCACATCGGTTGCCACTAAAATTGAGCAACTTTTATTTGCAAAGCGCAGTAAGACTTGATCACGCTCACGCTGTTCTAAATCCCCATTAAGCGCGAGCACACTGTAATTTTGTTCGTCGAGAAATTTGGCGATTTGATTGCAAATGTATTTTGTATTACAAAAAATGACCGTGGATGCCGGTTGATATTTACTGAGTAACGCTACTAAGGCTTGTGGTTTTTGGTTATCTTCGGCTTTATAGAAAATCTGCTCAATCTGCTCGCTAGTCGATTCATCAACATGAATCTCAATTGGGTCTTGTTGAATATGGGCGCTCATCACTTTGATTTCATCGGGATAGGTCGCTGAAAATAAAAGCGTTTGTTTTTCTTTATTAATATGACGCGCCACAAAAGCGATTTCAGCTTCAAATCCCATCTCAAGCATACGATCCGCTTCATCAAGAACAAGCATTTTCACATTGCGAATTTTTAAACTGTGGCGCGTGAGATGATCTTTAATGCGTCCAGGTGTGCCGACCACAATATGCGGTGCGTGCTGGTCTAGTGAGGCGAGTTGATGTCTTATAGGCACACCACCGCACAAAGTTAATAATTTTACATTCGGAATAAAACTCGCTAGTCCCCGAATCGCTTTACTAACTTGATCAGCTAATTCACGTGTTGGACAAAGTACCAACGCTTGCGTTTCAAAACTATCGGCATCCAATTTTGCAAGTAATCCGAGTCCAAACGCCACGGTTTTGCCGCTACCTGTTTTGGCTTTAGCAATAATGTCTTTGCCCGACAGAATCAGTGGCAATGCTTTTTCTTGGATGGGCGTCATTTCGCTATAACGCAAGGTTTCTAAACTTTGGAGCAAAGGTGCTGCAAGGGAGGTACTTGAAAAACTAACCGAGGACATACAATAAACTCATAAAATAAAAAGAAGACTACCTAACACAGGCAGTCAAAAGAACTGATTTAACGCTAAAAACACTTTTTAAAGCACAATTTCCATTCCATCAAACGCCACTTCAATGCCCGCTGCATCGAGCATTTTTCTTTCCGGCGAATCATTATCTAAAATAGGATTGGTATTGTTAATGTGAATTAAAATTTTTCGTGCATGACTGACGCCATTTAACACTTCAATCATACCACCTTCACCAGATTGCGGAAGATGGCCAATTTCACGCGCTCGTTTATGGCTAATGCCTTGCGTGACCATTTCATCGTCCGTCCAGAATGTACCGTCAACAAGCAAGCAATCAACCGATTGCAGTGCGTCCATCACATGCGGTTCAATTTCGCCTAAACCCGGAGAATAAAAAACTTTTTTACTCGTGGAAATTCGCTCAATAATAACGCCTACATTATCGCCATCATGGGGGTCGTAGCGATGCGGTGAATAAGGCGGTGCTTTACTTTTGAGCGCTTGCGTGTAAAAGCGCAGGTCATGAATGTCTGGAATAGTGAAGCTGCTCCCGTCTACAGGAATAGTATGCGTATTCACGGTGCAATAATCTTTCAGCATGGTAAACAAAGGGAAACCTGTTGTTAAATCTTGCTGAACCATTTCGGAGCAGTAAATATCAAGCGGTTTGCCTTCGCGGAGCATCAAAAGACCCGTTGTATGATCGATTTGGCTATCCATGAGCATAATCGCTTTAATGCCCGTGCCGCGAATACCTTCTTGTGGCTGAATTTGAGGAAACGCTTCAAGCTGAGCGCGAATATCGGGCGAAGTATTGAATAATAACCAATTTTTATCGTCCGTACTGACAGCAATCGAAGACTGTGTACGGGCACTGCCGTTCATTTGTCCGCGTCGAATGCGATGACAATTATGACAATTACAATTCCATTGCGGAAACCCGCCTCCTGCACCAGCACCGAGTACTCTAATTTTCATAGTAAAAAACCTTATCTTCAATATAAAACGCGAAAAAAAAGGGGCAAGTCGCCCCTTTTCTTTTATTCAAAACCGAAATAAATATTAACGGTTGTAAATGTACATAGTAACTTCAAAACCGAAACGCAAATCAGTATAGCTTGGTGTTTCCCATTTCATAATCATGACCTCCGAAAATTTTTATTAGTGTTGTTTCTAGCTTGTAAAATCTAAGCTGCCTTCAAGTATAAAAGGATTTTTTTTCTAACGCAACATCCGAAAAACGATACTGTCAAATTAAGCATCGCAACGCGACATAATGACCATTTTTTTCATGGGCACAAACCACATTAAACATCGAAATAATAAGGGGTCAAAACCAAGTGTCACATCAAAATTGCGTTAAAATTCATAAGCGAAATTAAAAAAATGTTAATATTGATGTCATTTTTAGTCAATTATAAAAACAAGAAGATTTGAAATGATACACACTAAACTACGAAAAGTTTTAGTCGCAGATGAAAATACCTCGGTGCAAACTACGTTACGGTTAGCACTCGAGCAACAAGACGTTGAAATTTTTGAAGCCCAGCAGGCACTTGACGCATTAGAATTGTTTAATGATAAATTGCCTGAAATCGTGTTTTTAGATTCCATGATTGAAGGTGAGATTGATGGTATTACCCTCTGTCAGTTAATAAAATCCATGAAATTACCGCATTATTGTTTTGTGGTGCTTCTTTTATCTAAAGCGTCGACACAAAATATTGATGCGTGTTTTGCTGCCGGTGCAGATCATTATTTAGTTAAACCCTTCAATGCGCCCGATGTAATTAACACCATAGCAGAATATAATCAAAAAGCACAACAGAGTACGCCGCTGCCTGATACGCTAGAAAACAAAAGCATTCCCACGCAAGAAACACATTTTGCGCCAGTCCCCTATGAATCTTTGACGGGATTTGATACAGCAGGACTGCATAATTTAGAGTTTATGTTGGGCTCAAAAGATAAAGTATTTGATACTTTAAAAAATTTTATTATTGATTTTGATGGAATTATTGATGAAATTAAGGCATCTTTCCATGCTCAGCAAAAAGAAGTCGCACGCCGAAAATTGCACTCGCTAAAAGGAACGGCCGCCATCGTAGGTGCGAATACACTTTCCATCTTAGCCGCAGAAATTGAAGCGCAAGTATTTGTTAGTGAAAATATTGACCAGCAATTAACCGGCCTCGACATCGCTTGGCAAACGGTCAACAACACCGTATCTACTATGTTTTAAGAGTTTCTTTTGATGTCTAAAACGTTTGATTAAATTTACCCTAACAATTTATAAAATGAAACTACATCCGTTTATTACCTTGCTTTTTGCTGGATTATTCCTATCGCCTTGTTTTGCATACGCTGACTTTTTCGATTGGAGCAACACGGAAGTGCAATATTTGCACGGCTCAAATTATCGAATGCCTAAAAACGCCAATGCCATTGATAAATCGATTATCACCGTCAGTCACGCGGATGGCTGGGCGCTTGGCCGCAACTTTTTCTTTATGGACACCTTAATTACAGAGCAAGGTGAACCTTCACAGGTCAACGTTTACGGGGAACTTTACAGCTATTTTAGTTTAAACAAAATGGCAGGTAATGATTTCTCTTATGGTCTATTTAAAGATTTGAATGCCACCGTAGGCTTGAACTTAGGCGAAAATCTCGATATTAATCCTAAAAGCGGCACGCGTGTGCTTTTATACGGTGCGACGCTGGATTTAAATTTACCGGGATTTAAAATGTTCAATATTGATTTTCTCTGTCACAATATTGTCGAACCCGTTTCAACAGGTAATTCAGTGCAAATCACGCCTGTTTGGAAATTGCCCTTCACCATTGGCAATACACATTGGAGTTTTGAAGGGTTTGCTGATTACATTGGTAGTAAAACGGGACGCTATACCGAAAATTTTCTTGCGCAACCACAACTTCGCCTTGATGTGGGCGAATTTTTTGGTATGCCAAAGCATCTTCAAGTAGGCCTTGAATACCAATATTGGCGTAATAAATACGGTATAAAAGGCTTTACAGAAAGCTTACCACAAGCCCTTGTCGTTTGGACATTTTAAGCTCAATAAAGCATGATAAAAGATAAGCTCGCCTTAGTATTTCAAATCGTCACTCTAGCGCTCATTTATTTTTTGAGTGGAAATTTGTGTAACTTCATTGGTATTCCCAATGAATTTGGTACCATTATTTGGCCGCCTTCAGGGATTGCGCTTGGAGCGGTGTTGATTTTAGGTCATCGCGTTGCGTTGGGCGTGCTTATTGGCGCATTTTTTACTAATTTGTATTTTATCCATAATGTCGTGGGGCATATTCAAACGCTAGGCATTGTGATTGCGTTTATTGAAGCCACCGCTGCCACACTGCAAGTGTTTGTCGGTGCTTGGTTAATGAGAAAGATTGCATATTTCCCCAATTCTTTAGCTAGTGAAAAACAAATTGGACTGTTTTTCTTTGTAGCCATGCTATCCACTTTTATTAGTTCAACGATTTCCATTTCAACATTGACTTTAGCAGGGCAGCTTGAGATAGATGTTGCCTTCTCACATTGGATAGATTGGTATGTGGGCGATTTAATTGGTATTTTTATTTTCACGCCTCTTTTACTTATTTGGTTTTATCCAACCAACGTCTTTTTACAACGACGTGCAGTGGTTAGTGCAACGATTATTATTACTTTTTTATTAACACTTAATTTAGTGTTTTATGAATTTAACGAGGAAAATAAGCGTTTAGAATTGGAATTTGAAAAAGATGTCTTGTCTATCAATGCCAAAATAGAAACCCAAATTTTTGCACACCTTAACGCATTAAAAGCCATTGAAAGTTTTTATGCTGCATCCTCAGATATTAATCGCGCTGAATTCAGAGCGTTTGTCGCACACCTTTTTAACGATTTTTCAGGAATTCAAGCACTAGGCTTTGACCAATTTGTGTTGGATTCCCAGCGTAGTGCGTTTGAAAAATCTATTCAAAATGAAGGTTTTTCAGATTTTCACATTACCGAGCGTGATCAAAATAAAAATCTTATACCCGCTGCGACAAGAGCCAGTTATGTCGTGGTGAATTTCATTGAGCCAATGAAACGTAATCAAAAAGTCTTTGGCTTTGACATGATGTCAGACCCACTTCGTCAAGACATTCTAAATGAAGCAATCAACAGCAGTGAGATTACAAGCACACCCAAAATCACACTGGTACAAGAAACGGCAAATCAATCAGGTTTTCTCTCTTTTATTCCTATTTATAAAAATGGCTTTTCTCATCAAACACTAGAAGAAAAACATCAAGCTCTTTTAGGATTTGCCGTAGCGGTTTTCCGTGTTGGCGACATGATTGATGTTGCCTTAAAAGATATCTCACATGAAAATTTACGGCTACGCATTATTGATGAAAGCGCGACAGATGATAATGTATTATTTGATAACTTACCGCTTTTATCTGTTAGTGCTTTTCCAGAAGGCAAAAAATGGTTTGTCAAAAGTGCCGTCATTACGATAGGCAACCGTTTATGGCGTATTGAGGTTTATGCCACGCCTAACTATTTACATAATCATAATTTACTCAATTCTTCACATATTCACACCAATAATTCATGGCACATTCTCTTAATTGGTTTATTTTTAACTAGCTTAATGGGAGGCGTTGCATTGGTTGTAACAGGACGCAAAGTAAGCTTAGAAGAAACCATTAAAGACCGCACAAATGCGCTTGCTAAAAGTGAGAAAAATTTTCGTGCCATGTTCGAAGATATGCCCATTGGTATTGTGAATCTTTCAATAGACGGTTACTTTTTAGATGTCAATCAGAGTTTCTGCGATTTTATCGGCTACAGCCCAGAAGAATTGACAAAAATAACGTTTATGTCCATCACACCGCCCGAATTTACGGCTCAAGATAATGATGTGTACAATAAACTGATCAATAATGAAATAACGGAATTTAATTTTGAGAAAAAATACCGCCGCAAAGACGGTGTTGATGTATGGGCAAGTGTGTCGGGACGTGTGGTTTTTAACGATGACGGCTCACATCAAAAATTTATTGCCGCTGTTGAAAATATTGATTTAACAAAAAAATCACAAGCGCTACTCGCTGAAAGTGAACAGCGTTTCCAACTTGTTGCCGACGCTGCGCCTGTGCTTATTTGGCTGTCAGATACACAATCGCTTTGCTATTGGTTTAACAAAGTATGGCTTGAGTTTGTGGGGCGCACACTCGAGCAAGAAATTGGTAATGGCTGGGCAGAAAGCGTTCATCCAGATGATTTTGCTCATTGCCTTGATATTTACATCACGAACTTTCATTTGCGACAATCATTCAAAATGGAATATCGCATCAAGCATTATAGCGGTGAATATCGCTGGTTACTGGATAATGGCGTGCCGCGATTTAATGCAGAAGGGGATTTTGAAGGGTATATTGGCTCTTGCGTTGATATCCATGAAATGAAACTGTTGCAATTATTAAAAGCAAATGACCTGTTTGTTGATCTTGATGAGATAAAGGAAAGATATAATGTAGATGATATACATGAGGTCGTTGATCATACAACAGCA
>JBDLQG010000004.1:0-30694 GCA_039800705.1 Pseudomonadota bacterium | reverse complement strand
AAGCGCAATTGACCAAATCAATGCTGCGTAATAAACACGAATCCCTTACGCGAGCCTTTCAAGATGCACAAGAAAAACATAAGAAAATCGTGTTAATTATTGATGACGCCGGTTTGTTAGTATCTGGATTAATCACAACATTGGTTGAATATGCTACATCGAATCCAGTGTTAAAACTTATCTTGTCATTCACGCCCGAAACTCGCCAAAAATATCGCAAAACAGATCGCGTATTAGATAATTTTTATCTTATCGATATTCCACGCTTAAACCAAGAGCAGTCTGCTTATTTTTTGCAGCATCTGGCAACAAAACCACGCACTTATGGCAATTTAGAAAAAATAGATGATAAATTGCTTGCAAAAATTTATCATGATACACAAGGCATTCCAGCGCGTTTAATCACAGATTTCACCAAATTATCGCGTGATACACAAAATGATCATACAAAATGGGTCGCTATTTTTGCTGGACTGCTTGTTTTAGCGATAGGCATTAATCAGAGCATACATTACTTTAAAAAATCACCTGACAAAGTAACGGCTACTGACATAATCGATGAAGATAAAATTGATGCAAAAGCGACCGATAAATCGCAAGAAAGCGCATCAACTATCGATGAAAAAAATCCCGTAGAAAATGAAGCTTCCTCTAATAAAGAAGCTAAAATTGAGCCTAATTCAACTGAAAATACGAGTGAACCAGCTGCTGTAGAAAAAAGTGCCGAGGCGACTGCAAGTTCCACGGAACAAGAAACTAAAACCGACAATACGCAAGCAAACCCCGTTGCAGATTCATCCGATAAGAAACCCGAAATCATTGAAAAATCTAGCGCAGCGCCTGATGACCAAACAAGCAAAGAAGCAAAAAGCACTGTCATAGAAACTATTTCAGAACCGACTCCACCCGCCATTAATCAAGCTGTCGCCCCTGTTGTATCAACGCCTAAAATCGCCACTGCGCCCACTATTGCATTTCCTAAAGTGGAACCCGCAAAAGGCACAAAAATTCAAGCGTTGCCAGATAAAATCCCTGTGACGAGTATTGCATTAACCGCGCCTCATGTTGAAACGTCTGAATCTGAACATAACGAAATTGATGTCAAAAAAATTGAGGCTAAAATCGTTGAAAAAGTCGCTGATTTAAAAGTTGATGATAAGAAAGAAGACAAAAAAGCGGATGACAAAAAGGCTAAACCCGCTAAACTCGATACAGTTAAAAAAGTACCCGACGCGAAGCCAACGATTGTTGAGTCAAAACTAGCCAATACTGACAGTGCGCCTTCCTCTGCGGAAATCATGACACCAACGGCACCAATAGCGCCAACACAACCAACGTCACCGGTTTTAGGACGCTACACCTTGCAGCTTATTACGCTTTCAAGTGATGCTGCAATTTCTGAATTTCTAAAAAAACACCCAACATTAAATATGAGTTACCATGTTGTCAAATATGAAAAAAACGGGCAAACTCGTTTTTCTTTAATGTACGGTAACTTTGCGAACGCACAGGAAGCCCTTGCTGCTCGCGGAAACTTGTCCACAGAATTCGCTGCTGCATTACCAAGAAAATTTAATGCAGCGCCTTAAACTCAAACTTTTACTCATTTTATTCCAATTTACATGACAACATTAAAAAACGATACGTTTCTGCGAGCACTACTCAAACAACCTGTTGACTACACGCCACTTTGGATGATGCGCCAAGCAGGACGCTATTTACCTGAATATCGCAAGGTACGTGAAGAGGCAGGAAGTTTCATGGCGGTTTGCACAAATCCCGAATTGGCGTGTGAAGTAACGTTGCAGCCACTGCGTCGATTTGATTTTGACGCGGCTATTTTATTTTCAGATATTTTAACGATTCCTGATGCCATGGGCCTAGGATTGTATTTTACCGAAGGTGAAGGCCCTAAATTTAAACGCCCTCTACGCACTGCAGTAGACATTGAAAAATTAGCCGTTATTGATCCTGAAATTGAACTACGTTATGTCACCGACGCGGTACGGTTAATTCGTAAAAATTTAGACGGTAGCGTTCCCTTAATTGGTTTTTCGGGAAGTCCATGGACGCTAGCCACTTATATGGTTGAAGGTGGAAGTAGTAAAAATTTTGCCAAAGTTAAAGCCTTAATGTATAACGACCCTGCGTTAATGCACAAATTGCTCGACACACTCGCCCAATCCGTTGCTGCTTATTTAAATGCGCAAATTGCCGCAGGTGCGCAAGCTGTCATGTTATTTGATACGTGGGGGGGGATGCTCAGCAGCGAAGATTACAACGAATTTTCACTGCGTTATGCTAAGCAAGTACGCGACTTACTTACTATCGAAAATGAAGGCCGACGTGTTCCAAATATTTTATTCACTAAAGGCGGTGGTCTTTGGCTTGAAGAAATGGCAAATACCGGCTACGACGCACTGGGCTTAGACTGGCAAACGGATATTCACATTGCCCGTAGTCGTGTAGGTGAAAAAGTGGCTCTGCAAGGTAATTTAGATCCATTAGCACTTTATGCAAATCCAGACGTCATTACCGAAAAAGTCAAAACCATTTTGCATAAATATGGCAACGGCTCTGGTCATGTGTTCAATTTAGGACATGGTATTTTACCTGATATCAATCCAGAACATGTGAAAGCAATGGTAGATAGCGTTCACGAATACAGTCGTGCTTATCACAAATAAACATACCGTATTTCAAAAGTATATTTTTAAATGAGGGGCGATTTTAATCAATCGCCCTTTTTTGTATGTCGCGTTTTTTATCTCATTATTTTCCTCACTTTAACGCTAGCTCAATAAAAATTTTCTATTCGGTTAAGCCCCTGCTGCAATCTGCAATCCATAAAATTACGTAATATTGACACAAGTAAAATAATCTGCGTTTTTTTGTGCGACTTTGGTATACCAAAAAATCAATAATAGTCCCCAAATATTGTTGTGTACTTTTGAAGGCTAACATGAAAAACCAAGCACGTTTTATTCGTAATAAAAAATTGATATTGTCACCCCAAAATTATGCGAAAAATTTGGTAATTTTAGCACTTTGCTTTCCACCTACCTTGCCTGCCAATCCGAGCGGGTCACAAGTGGTTAGCGGTCAAGTAAGCATTGATAATTCTGTTGCAGGCGTGACTAAAATCACGAATAGTCCTGGAGCCATTATTCATTGGCAAGACTTCAATATCAAAAAGAATGAAATCACACAATTTATTCAACAAAACTCAAAAAGTAGCGTTCTTAATAGAATCGTGGGCGGCAACCCCACCGAAATTTTAGGTCAGCTCATTTCCTATCACGGGAGCAGAAATCCCCACTGTTATCAAAAATACTCAAAGCCAACAAACTAACACTATTATCACTTTATCGGGTCAAATGGATACAAACGACTCGACAAGTGAATCGAAAAAAGAAGAGGAAGTGATTGCTTCGAACGACGTTACTGACGCTGCAACAAAAACGCCTTTAGGTCAATGCCAATGAAATATACAATTTTCTATATTGGCGTGTTATGTGGCGTATTTGTGTTGCCAAGTTACGCGCAAAATACGGTTGTTGGAAAAATTGGATTTGCTAAAGGCAACAGCGCAGCACAGCAGAACAATGAAGCTCCGCGTATACTCGCAAAAGATGCTCTTGTCTACCAAGGGGATAATATTCAAACCTCTGATGCCAGTTTTGTGATTATCGATTTTACAGATGGATCTAAAATTAATGTACGCCCAAATAGTAACTTTAAAATAGATACTTTTGATACATCAACTAAAAACGCCAAATTTACGGTTTATGAAGGCACTGTTCGTGCAAGTACCGGTGATATTGCAACAACTGGCCAAGATAATTTCCAAATTAAAACCCCAACAGCCACATTAAAAGGCGACAAAGATTCTGATTACACCGTTTATGTGTGCAAAGAACAATGTAACAACACAAAAAAAACGCCTGATATCAGCGTCGCAAAAGTGGTGGATATTAAGGGTGATGTCTATGCTCAAAACCGTGCCAATAAAAACGAGGGTGAACGTAAATTATCGCTTGGTGCCAATTTAAACGCTCAAGATTATTTAACTAGCCAAGCAGACAGTTACGTTGTTATGGTATTTCGTGACGGTGAGAAAGTCACTCTTCAGGCGAATAGCGAGTTTGATATTGTGCAATACGATTATCAGCAAACCGGTAAAAAAGATAAAATCCTATTCAAATTAGCCGCAGGTGGTATGCGGGCACTCACCGGTAGTATCGGTAAAAAAGATCATGATGCGTATGCCGTCAACACACCGGTGGCAACCATTGGTATTCGAGGCACAGAATATGATCTGCAATGTACTGGCAGTTGCATCGAAGAGCGTAATATAGAAAATAACGGTCTTATCGATGACGATACAAGCGGCATGATTAGCTATGTCCAGCAAGGCACTATTGCACAGACGAATGCGTCCGGTGAACATCTTGTCAATGAAGGTCAAATTAGTTTTATCAATAATCTCAATGCCCCACCTATTCAATTAGCACAAATTCCCGTGCAGCTTATTGAAAAAATGAACAGTGCGCCTCGTCCAAGTACCGCGCCCAACCCAGAAAAATTATTTGAAAAATCCGCAGAAAGCACGAAAGCCGGTACGTATGCGACGGTCAATAAAGGCAGTGCAAAACTCGAAATGAACGAAAACAATGCAAAAACAACCGAAAAAACCAGCTCATTAGATCAAGAAAAGTCTTTAAAAGGCACTAAATTGTCTTCTGGAGAAAGTAGTTTTTCGGGGCAATCGAGTGACTCTGTCGCAAAGTTAGAGGAAACACCGCATGTTATTGTGCAAGATAATGAAAATGTAGCCTCTGACATAAAAGCAGCACAAAATAGTGGAGCAAATTGTGCCGTTCAATAACACCAATACCTCCCTATTTCCAGTGCAACAAAATAAGTCTATGTCTAAATTGACTTATCTTGCATTGACTTTGAGCCTTTTTCCGATCATGTGCTTAGCTCAAGAAAATGAATCAGCCCCACCTAAATTCACATTTACGGTTAATAAATTTGTGGTGGAAGGCGACTCTACCCTATCAGATGAAGAGTTAGCGGATTATTTTAAGCCGTTAGAAAAAAAATTGTATGACTTACAAAGTCTGCAGCAGGTTGGAAAAACATTAGAAACAAAAATTCGTCATTCGGGTTTTGCTTTTTATCGGGTTATTTTGCCTCCCCAGTCACTCAATGCGGGTGAAGTAACACTCAAAATAACCTCTTTTGGTGTTGAAAATATCAATATTCATGGCAATAATTTTTTTTCAAAAGAAGGCGTAATGGCTAGTTTACCTGAATTGAAAAAAAATGAATCCCCCAATACAAAAGCATTAGCGCAATCCGTCAAAGTCGCCAATAAACACCCATCAAAAAAAATAAAATTAACATTTAAAGAAAGTGATGAACAAGACAGTGTTAATGCCAATATTAAAGTCATTGAACCTGAACGCCCTTACGAATTTTCATTAAATTTCAACAATACAGGTTCGGACAGCGCGGGCGAATATCGTTTAACCGGTGGCGCACAATATAGTAACTTATGGGGACTTGATCATGTTATCAATGCGTCATATACATTACCCCCCGATCATGCCGACACCATTAAACAATATGGTGCGACTTACGCACTACCCGTTTACACATTAGGTGGTTGGCTCAATATGTATTACGCCTCATCGAGTGCTAATACCGGTGTTGTCGCGTCGGATTTAAATATTACCGGTGCGGGTAAAATGATGGGCATTCATTACCAACAATTTTTGCCAAAATGGGGGCAATATGAACACAGTGTCGATGTCGGTTTAGACAGTCGTCATTTTTTAAGTAGTACGCAAAATATCACAGTATCAAAAGAAAAATGTGAAACAGTTTCTTCATTGCCAACTGTTACAGGAGTGTCTAAGCCAGTCTGTGATAATGAAACTAACGTTCGCAGTACGCCTTTTAGCATTACCTACAAAGCGGAATATCCCTTTGAACAAGTTAGCAGCAGTTACTTTGTTCAATGGGCAACTAACGTGGGTTTATGGTCAGATAATGCCGATGCGTTTTACGACAAATCACGTAAATATGCGACATCAACGTTTAATATTATTCGTTATGGAACCAACTTTTTCACTAATTTTGGTGAATGGTCGCTCAGCACTGGCGTGAGTGGTCAACACAGTGATTCGCCCTTAATTGCAGGTGAGCAGCTGGGCATTGGAGGTAGCTATGATGTACGCGGCTATGAACAGCGTGAAACAGGCGCAGACAGTGGGCAAATAGTTAAAGTTGAACTCACCTCACCTGCTTGGGAAAATATTAACGCATTTGTTTTTTACGATTGCGGGCATGGAACGAGAGAAAAACCACAAACAGGCGAAACTAAAAGCTGGACATTAAGTGGTGCGGGCATTGGTGCAAAATGGCAATGGCAAGAAAACATATCCACTAATATTGCATTTGCCACCGCGTTAAATGATGCAAAAGGGATTAACGGTGGATCAACGCAAGCGGGAAACAATCGCATTCACATGAATATCAACTTACGATACTAAATAGTTAAATAGTAATCCCAGAAAAACGACCAAACCAAACCAATTATTATTTAAAAATGCCCGAAAACAGGCTGTTTTTTCGCGGTGAAAAATGAGTTTTTGCTGATAAACAGAAAAACCTGCCGCAATCAGTAAACTTAGATAATAAAAAGTTCCTAAATTCTGCAATTCACCAACAATAAACAAAAGCAATAAAATTACACATTGCAAAACACCCATAATGTGTCGTTCATAGTTGCCAAATAAAATAGCGGTGGATTTCACGCCGATTTTTAAATCATCATCCTTATCGACCATCGCATACATGGTGTCATAAACCAGCGCCCACAAAGTCACAGCTAAATATAATACCCATGCAACAGGTGGAATTGCATTCATCTGCGCAGCAAACGCCATAGGGACAGCCCAACCAAATGCCATCCCTAAATACGCCTGAGGTAAATGTGTATATCGCTTCATAAACGGATAACTTGCCGCTAAAAATGCACCAATAAACGATAACTTAATCGTCAGCGTATTTAGTAATAACACTAAACCAAACGCGACAGCACACAATACGGCAAAAAAGATTAACGCAGATTTGGGCTTAATTTTACCTGCAGCAATGGGACGTGTTTTTGTGCGTTCAACGTGGGGGTCAAAGTCACGATCGGCATAATCATTAATCACGCAACCCGCCGCACGCATCACAATGACGCCAAGCGTAATGACCGTCAATACTAAAATATCGGGCTTTCCATCACTTGCGAGCAACAAAGCCCAAAGTGCAGGCCAAAGTAAAATTAATGTACCAATAGGGCGATCAAATCGCGCTAATACCCAATAATTGTGCACTGATTCTCGAAATGAACTCACGCGCCCTCGCCTTCTTTTTCATCATCTTCACTTAATTCAGAAATTTCTTTTAAACGACAAATGGCTTTGTGATTCAAACTATTTTCCGCATAATTACCGGCTCCATCCATATTACCCGCCACTTCTCCCGTCAATAACTCCAATGCGTCATCAACCGTATTCACCGCATAGATGGCAAACAATCCTGCAGATACCGCATTCAACACATCTTGTTTAAGCATTAAATTACGTTTATTCGCCGCAGGAATAATCACGGCGTGAGAGCCGTTTAACCCACGCGATTGACATAAACGAAAGAAACCTTCGATTTTTTCATTCACGCCACCAATCGCTTGAACTTCACCGTATTGATTGATCGAACCTGTTACGGCAAAACTTTGTTTAATAGGCACGCGCGTCAGCGCTGAAATTAAGCTGCAAAGTTCCGCCAATGCAGCGCTATCACCGTCAATGTAGCCATACGATTGTTCGATGGCAATGCTTGCCGAAATGGCAAGAGGGAACTGCTGCGCATAACAATGCCCCAAATAACCCGTCAAAATCATGACACCTTTAGAATGCAGCGCCTGACCGAGTTCCGCTTCACGCTCGATATCGACAATGCCACGCGATCCCGGATAGACCGTTGTGGTGATACGCGCAGGCGTTCCAAAACTACTGCCGCCAATATCAATAACGGTTAATCCGTTAATTTTTCCAATCGCGCCGCCATCCGTATCAATTAAAATAGTGCCATCGAGCATTTCTTCTAAAATGGTTTGTGACATACGTCCATTGCGATATTCTCGCGCACTTAACGCGGCTTCAATGTGCTTTTTGTCAATATTATTGTCATTTGCCTTTTTGCAAAAAAGCTGAGCTTCACCGATAATCTCAAGTGCATCATTGATGCACGCAGAAAAATACTGCTGACTTTCAGCCAATCGACAACTGTATTCAATTAAACTTTCAATAGCTTGACGTGTCAGCGGATAAGTTTTTGCATCACTGGCTTGTTTGACCATCAATTGTGCAAAATGTAGCATTGTTTCTTGAGTGCGCGGAATGCGGTAATCAAAATCCGCTAATACACGAAACATTTCATTAAATTCATCATCCATCGAATCGAGAACATAATAAATATCGCTGCTGCCTACTAAAATAATTTTTACGTTGAGCAGAATCACTTCTGGTTTTAACGTAATCGTATTCACACCTTGCTCGGCGTAGGGTGATTCAATTTCAATGTAGCCTGATTTTAACGCCCGCTTTAAGCCTTCCCACACAAAGGGGTAATTGAGTACCTTATCTGCATCTAAAATTAAATATCCACCATTCGCTTTGTGCAATGCCCCTGCACAGATACGTCGATAATGAGGCACAAGTGTGCCTTGATCGTTGGTATATTCCACGCGACCAAAAAGATTTTGATAGGTTGGATGAGTTTCATAAATGACTGGTGCGCCACCATCTTGTTTATTATCAATTAAGATGTTGGGTGCGTATTGCTCTAAAATCAGCTTTTTTAACGTATGATCGCGCTCGATAGGCTCATTTGAGGTTACCGGCATTAAGTAATCATTAATGGTATGTCGCAGATTTTTTTTAATCTCCGCTAAATACGTGACCACATCATCCACCGCTTCATATTGCACATTTAACTCTGCAAATAAAGGCTCAATGGCTGCATCGATGGTGTCATTGTTGAGTTGCTGCATGGATGCGGCAAGCTCTCTGCGCCATTGCGGTAACTCAAGCAAAGCCTCACTGAGGCAATCTTCAAGTTCTTCAATATGCTGCTTAAAGACCTCTCTGGCGTCAGCGGATAAGGCAGATAATTGCTCCTCACGCATCGGTTTATTTTCATAAAGCGGCACAAAGTTGAATGTCTCATTTTCTGAAAATAAACCGATATTTAATTCACGTGCTTGTGAATCGATACGCTCAGTGGCATCTCGATAAGTGTGAACAAATTGCCGTTCAACGGCTGTCTTTTTTTGTTGATAACTGGGATTTTCAAATGCCGATGGAAATGTTGCGAGCACATTGGTCATTAAACTTTCAATAGCCTTACAAAAATCTTGACCACATTCTGCCGGAAGTTGAATGGCAATAGGTTCGCGTGGATTGTCGAAATTATCCACATACGCATACGACACAGGAGCGCATTGAGTTGGCGCAATGGTGGCTAGGTACTGCATAATCATCGACAACCGCCCTGAACCGGTTTCGCCCATGACAAAAATGTTATACCCTGAATTGGGCATTGCAAGACCGAACTCGAGCGCAGATTGCGCTCTTTCTTGCCCCAAAATCCCCGCTTGAGTTGTTAGGAGCGAGGTGGAATCGATAGTACTTAAGTCAACAGTCGCTTTTAAAGCTTCAAGGGGGAGTTTTAAAGAATCTGGCATGATTTACTTGATAATTAAACTGTTATTAACGGCTTTAACACCTTTAATGGTTCGAGAGAGTTGCACCGCGCGATCAGATTCTTGTTGTGTATCAACAAAGCCACTCAACTGCACCGTACCTTTATAAGTTTTAACATTGATATCAAGCACTTTTAAACGAGAATCGCCCAAAAAAGTGGCTTTGACTTTCGAGGTTAACACCATATCATCTAGGTATTCGCCTGTACTTTCGCGTTTGGTATTTTCCGCACAACCTGCCACACCACCAAGCAAGAGCACGCCCAGAATAAAGCTATTAAGTATCTTTAGTATAGTCATAATGAAAACGTCATAAGGTCATTGAGGTTAAATATCGGAAAAAAGTCCCATTTATCACAAGGTACATTTGCCTTAGGCAAACTATAGCAACAAAGAAGCGTAAAAAAAATAGATGAATAGGAACATTTATGCCTATTTTTCAATAAATCTCATCTATTTTACCTAAAAACAGCCTTTGTAATTGGACTGTATCGCTTATAATGGCAAAATCTTCTTTTTTGAAGATTCATAGCATATAAAAACGCCAATTATTTATCACTTGGCACATTAAACCAAACATTATTGCGATAAGCCGTATTATTTAGAGAATACCCTACCATGTTAACCTATCAACACGATTTTATTGAATATGCCCTAAAATGCGGTGTATTAAAATTTGGCAAATTTGAACTAAAATCTGGACGCATCAGTCCCTATTTTTTTAATACAGGCTTATTTAATACCGGTGCGCAACTACAGAAATTGGGCGAATTTTACGCAAAAACACTCATTGATTCAGGCATTACCATCGATGTTTTTTACGGTCCCGCCTACAAGGGTATTCCCCTTGCCGTTGCTACGGCAAGCGCTTACGCTGCATTGACTGGTCATGATATGCCTTTTACCTTTAATCGCAAAGAAGCAAAAGATCATGGTGAAGGTGGTCTCCTCGTTGGTGCGCCACTCAACGGACGCGTGTTAATTATTGATGATGTCATCACAGCAGGCACTTCTGTGCGAGAATCCGTTGACATTATTCGCAACGCTCACGCTACGCCCACGGCTGTTTTAATTGCACTGGATAGACAAGAAAAAGGTCAAAATGACTGCTCGGCTATTCAAGACGTTAGCGAACAATTTGACCTACCCGTCATTGCGATTATCACGTTAGCACATATTATTGAGTATCTACAAAAAATCGGCGAGACATCTGAGCTTGCTGCTATTCAAGCGTATCAAAATCAGTACGGCATTTAATATAAAAACGCCCAACCCTATTTTTAATAGAATTGGGCGCAATTTTTAAACTAAACAGAGAAATGCTTATTGCACACTACTGCCTTGCAATACTTGACGCTCGGTTTGCTTGTTCATCACAATAACCGAAATACGGCGATTGATTGGATTTAACGGATCTGTTGTCGGACTGTAAGGGATACTAGAAGACAGGCCAACAACACGCAGAATTTTATTTTCCGCTAAGCCCCCCCCAATTAACTCATAACGAGCCGCATTCGCACGATCACTCGACAACTCCCAGTTTGTATAGCCTTTTTGGTTTGCGGGAAAAGGCAACGCATCCGTATGCCCATTCAAACTCACTTTATTGGGCATTTCATTAATCACGGGTGCCAGTGCATGTAGAATAACTCGAATATGCGGCTCAGTTTGAGCGCTAGCGAGTTTGTACATAGGACGATTTTTATCATCCACAATCAAAATACGCAAACCTTCGGACGTCATTTCCAACTTAATTTGATCTTTATATTCGTTGAGCTCAGGGGTTTCGCTGAGTTTCTCTTCGATTTTATCCTTTAAGTTTTCAAGTTTTCCGCGTTCAACTTCGGTTTCTTTCACTTTTTCAATTTTGTCAGCCTCTTCCTCAACTTCTTCCTCTGGCTTTGAAGGCTCTGAATCTGTGGTTTCACCTGTTTGAACCTGCCCAGGATCGCTTGACACCATATCCGTACCACCACCTTCCATTAACGCTGTACGTTCAGCCGCTTCAGCACCACCGTTGATAGACACTTTATAGGGATCATGAAAAAATTCCGCAATCCCTTTTCGCGTTAATGGATCAGTGGAACCAAGCAACCACATCAACAAAAAGAACGCCATCATTGCGGTTACGAAGTCAGCATAAGCTAATTTCCAAGCACCGCCGTGATGACCATGCGCGGCTTTTTTGATTTTTTTAATGATAATGGGTTGTAGTTGCTCAGCCATGACTGCGATTACCCTTTGTTGCTACGTAATAAGTTATCTAATTCTTTGAAAGAAGGTCTCTTTTCAGAAGATACCATCGCTCTCATATATTCCGCTGTCATCGCAGGTGAAACCCCTTTCGCGCAGCAAATTAACCCTTTTTGAGCGCATTTATATAAGTTAGCGGTCATTTCTGAACGTTGCGCCATCAAAGCACCAACAGGTCCAACGAACCCATACGAAAGCAAAATACCAACGAACGTTCCTACAAGCGCCGCCGCAATCGCTTTTCCCATAACCGCTGGTGGTGCACCAACAAGCTCCATGGTATGTACAACCCCCATAACCGCCGCCACGATACCAAACGCAGGTAAGCCGTCAGCCATTGTTTGAATTGTACTTACAGGTGTATGCTCATCGGAGTGATGTGTTTCTAATACTTGATCCATCAATTCTTCTAATTGGTGAACCTCAACACCGGTGATCATTAAACGCAAGTTATCACAAATAAATTCCAATAAATGATGATCATTGGTAATTCGTTCTGTAAAAATAGACGGGTTACTTTCTGGATTTTCGATAAGATCCTCAAGCGACAACAAACCCTCTTTACGTGTTTTATTGGTTAACATATAAAAACACATCATTAATTCGACATAAAAATCTCTGTCGTAAGGCTCAGGCTTAAGTGTTGCGGTTGCTTTTGCAACCGCTGACTTAAGAACTGAAAGCGGATTTGCTACAATTAGAGCACCAACCGTCGCACCAACGATAATGATCATTTCAAACGGCTGCCATAAAATGCCAGGATGTCCACCGCCCCCAACATAGCCGCCCATCAAGGCGCCACAAACTAATATATATCCAATAATAACTAACATTGTTTTCTCGTGTGCTGTGTGATTAAAATACTACGGACTATAAACGTCAAAATATAGCCGCTATCATAAGGTGTTACTGTAAAGGGTTGCGCGATAAATTCAATCTATCACATTAGATTTTATCTATATTTACCAGTTAATCGGCAGCAAAAGGGTTTTTTAAAGAAAATTATACTGCGAATGGATACCATAGCGTCAAGGATTAGACGTTATCAAAGCATTCCTTATTTTTAAGCATAATACGCCATGTTTTCATCTAATTAATACAAAAAACATGCCATATTTTATTTATTTTTTATTTGATTAAGGTATTTGCGATGACATTGAGTAACAAACAATTAAAAATTTATCACTGGCTATTATCATTTACCTTAACACTACTATTATTAGCACACACGGCTGGACAAATAACGATACCGACACTACAACGCATTGAGAATATTTTATATGATTTGCGTTTGCGCACCACCATGCCAAATACATTAGATGAGCGCATTGTCATTTTAGACATTGATGAAAAGAGCCTAGCGCAAGAAGGTCATTGGCCATGGCGACGTGATAAACTGGCGGATTTGGTCGATATTTTGTTTGATTATTATGAGGTTAAATTGGTTGGATTTGACGTTGTATTTTCTGAAAAAAACGACAGTGATAGTTTACAAATGCTCGAGAAACTGGCAAAAAATCAACTACAACACGATACAAGCTTTTTATCTGCTATCGAAACAATACGCCCAACACTTTCATACGATGATAAATTTAGTCAAAGCCTGAAAAAACACCCTGTTATTTTAGGCTATTTTTTTAGCCATCGTAGCGAACAAAATAACGAAATAGGTCAACTCCCTCCTCCTTTATCTGATACAAAAGACGATTTTACGCATTTATTATTTGAAGCAAAAAGTTACATTGCTAACGTACCTGCTCTGCAATCCTCTGTACTCACTGGCGGATATTTGAATAATGCCAATGTTGATGAAGATGGTGTTTATCGTCGCCTTCCCATCATCACACGCTATCAAAATCAACTCTACAGTACACTATCACTTTCACTTTTTTATCAATTACTTGGCTCTCCACCAGTTGAATTTATAACCAGTAATGATTACGGCGATAACCGTTTAGAAGCGATTTCTCTCGCAGGCTTTACTATCCCCGTAGATAATAATGGTAACTTACTCGTACCGTTTCGTGGAAAACAAAATAGTTTCCGTTATATTTCAGTCACAGACGTTTTGAATGGCGTCGTCGATATTGCCGCCCTTAAAGATAAAATAATGATTATTGGCACTTCTGCTGCGGGACTGCTCGATTTACGCTCAACTCCCGTGCAGAATGTTTATACAGGGGTCGAAGTTCACGCAAACATTCTCAGTGGTTTACTCGATCAATCCGTAAAATCGCGTCCTACTTACATTATCGCAGTCGAAATACTGGAATTAGCACTGTTATTTATCTTTTCTATGCTGTTATTTTCGCGTGTGAGCATTGCTGCGTCTGCGTTAATTTTTGCTGGTTTTTGTAGCCTAATGATTGCCATTAACGTTTATTTATGGTCAGTTAAAAATATAGATACTCACCTTGCTGCACCCTTGATTTTATTTTCACTTCTCTACAGTGGCCAAATGTTTTTTGGTTATTTCTTTGAAAATCGTAAGAAAAAGCAACTGGGAAATATTTTTGGGCAATATATTCCAAAAGAATTAGTCGAGGAAATGAGTAATTTCGATGAAGAATTCACTTTAAAAGGTGAGAATCGTGAAATGACGGTTTTTTTCTCAGACGTACGTGGATTTACTACTATTTCAGAATCGCTTGAAGCCACCGAGTTATGCGACCTAATTAACGCGATTCTCACGCCTGTCACGCGTATTATTCATGAAAATAAAGGCACTATCGACAAATACATTGGTGACGCCATCATGGCCTTTTGGGGGGCTCCAATGTATAACGATAAACACGCCTATCTTGCCGTGAAAGCTGGATTAACTGTTATTAAAGAATTTGATAGCATCAATGCGCATTTTAAATTAAAAAACTGGCCTGAAGTTGATTTAGGCGTCGGACTAAATACTGGTGAGATGGTTGTTGGTAATATGGGCTCAGAATTTCGCATTGCGTACACAGTGATGGGCGATACCGTCAACTTAGGCTCGCGCCTTGAAGGATTAACCAAACAATATGGTGTCAAAATGATCGTTAGCGAATCAACGCGAGCAGCGGCACCTGAATTTGCTTATCGTGAACTCGATTGGGTGCGCGTCAAAGGAAAAAATAAACCCATTAAAATTTATGAACCCATTTGTGAACAAGCCGAACTTCAAGAATCAGAGCAAAAAATACTCATACGCGTTTCTGACGCCATTGACGCGTATCGCCAGCAAATGTGGAATGAAGCACAGGCCTTATTTTCACAACTGCATGATATCAAGCCTCACGATATGTTATATAAAATCTATTTAGAGCGTATTGCTTATTTTAAAGAAAACCCACCAAAATCAGATTGGGATGGTACATTTACCCATACCAGCAAATAAGGACAATGCAAAAGAGCAACTCAGCGGCAAATTTACCCTTGTCGCTGACGTAGCACTTCGTAAAGCATCACGCCGGTTGCAACGGATAAATTCAAACTGTCCACTGTCCCTCGCATTGGCAATTTCACTAAAAAATCGCACTGTTCACGCGTTAATCGTCGCATCCCCTTTTCTTCTGCCCCAATCACTAACGCCATAGGCACGGTAAAATCACTTTGATATAGCGTATTTTCCGCTTCACCTGCCGTACCAATAACCCATACACCTTCTGTTTTTAACCATCGCAGTGTACGTGAAAGATTAGTAACAACATAGACAGGCACCGTTTCAGCCGCGCCACTGGCTACTTTGCACACCGTTGGCGTAATGCCCACCGCATTATCTTTTGTAATAATAATACCATGCACACCCGTTGCATCTGCTGTGCGCAGACACGCACCCAAATTGTGTGGATCTTGAACATTATCTAGTACTAAAAACAACGCATTTTCCGTTAGATTTTCAACAGCCACTTTTAACGCATTTTCAGATAATTCTTCAGGCAATGTGACTTCCAATACAACGCCTTGATGATTCATTCCGTCCGCGAGTTTATCAAGCTTTTTGCGATCTACTTTTTCGATTGAAACGTCTAAAGTCGATAATGTTTCAAGCAACGTTTCAAGACGTTTATCATGACGTTCGCTGTCAATCCAAGCGCGAGAAATTTTTTGTGGCGAATACATCAGCGCAGACTGCGCAGCATGCAAGCCAACAATTTTAGTCAGTTTCATAAATTAATCTTTTTTAGCAGATGACTGCGTAATGGGCAGCAACGGAATATGGTATTGCGCCAAAATAGTGGCAATATCGGCAGATTTTTCAACAATCAATTTATTGAGCATTTCTTGACGTGCTTTGTCGCCACGACGCACGCCCATTGTCATTTGATAATCAAACTTAATACCTGATTCTGAGCGCATTTCAATAACGTGATAATCGTTTGGATGCGCAGAAATAATATGACCTGCAAAAACGCCCCAAAGCATGACCATATCAATTTTTTTTGCTTTCAAATCTTGCTCGACTTGCATGGCAACATTATGCTGGCTATCTCCCGTCATACTTTGATAAGGGATACCTTGATCGAGTAAATCATGTTTTTGCAACCAATCTGTCCCTGGACCACGATCAAACATGGCAATTTTTAATTTTGTTTGTTGCGCTAAAGGTAACTCGGCAAGTTGCTGTGCTGTTTGAATATTATCCCATCCACGTCCTTTTGCAATGAGAAGCACATAAGTTGAATGATAATAAGGCTGCGTTGTGAGAACCATATCGCTCCCTTCTGGCATGCCCATTACAACGTCGCATTTAAACTCTTTACTATCTACCGCATTCTCGTCGGTAAACGCATTCAGTGAGTTGCGTAAAAAACCAATACGTTGTGGCAACCAAAAATACTCAAGTTCTTGACCTAAAGAGCTGGCAAAAAGTGCGGCAATTTTATTTTCAAATCCAGTTTGTGCTTTATCTGAATAGGGTGGATTAAGTGGATCTGCGCACACTTTGAATGTATCAGCATACGTTGCAACAGCACTTACACTCAACGCAACACCTAAAATAGCAGAAGATATTTTCATGACGAACCCTCAAGATAGAATGAATAAAAAAGCCCTAACCAACGAATTGGCTAGGGCTCTTGAATTGACTAAATAAATTAAGTTAAAAACTTAACGGTAATTTATTAGTTAGGCAATGCGAATACAGTGAATGTTCCACCTAATTTGGTGAATGAACTCAAACTTCTGTAAGCACCTACAGCGCCCAAACCTTCAGAGTTTGTACTTGCTTCGCCATTATCTAAGCCAGCTGCGATACCAATACCAGCCCAACCACCGATACCTGAAAGAACACCAACGTATTGTTTACCGTTGAATTCCCAAGTGTTCACGTTACCGATAATGCCTGATGGTGTTTTGAATTTGTACAATTCTTTACCTGTTTTCGCATCAACTGCTTTCAAGTAACCTTCAAGCGTACCGTAGAATACAACGCCACCGGCTGTTGCCACTGAACCAGACCAGACAGAGAATGTTTCTTTGTTAGACCATGCGATTTTGCCTGTTTTTGCATCATACGCAGTGAATTGGCCTAAGTTGGTTGATCCATCTGCTTGACCTGTCATTACGTCAGCGCCTGCAGGACCCATCGTCAATGTTGCACCAACGTAAGGCTGACCTGCGGTATATGCCACTTCGAATGGTTCATAGTCCATGCACAAATGGTTGCCTGAAATATAGAACAAGCCAGTTTGTGGTGAGTAAGAAACAGGTTGTTGGTTTTTAGAACCTAACGCTGCTGGGCAGATACCTGTTGAATTAACGTCTTCACCATTTTGTTCTGTTGAATATTTAGACACAACTTGTGGACGACCTGTTTTCATGTCAACGTGGCTTGCCCAGTTAACTGATTTGTCGAATTTTTCAGCAACAAGCAATTCACCTGTTTCACGATCCAACGTATAACCAAAACCGTTACGGTCAAAGTGAACGATGGTTTTGTGCATTTTGCCTTTTACTTCTTGGTCAACTAAAACAGTTTCATTGATACCGTCAAAGTCCCATTCATCGTGTGGAGTCATTTGGTAAACCCATTTAACTTCCCCAGTGTCAGCATCACGTGCCCACAATGACATAGACCATTTGTTGTCGCCTGGACGTTGTACAGGGTTCCAAGTTGATGGGTTACCTGATCCGTAATAAACCAAGTTCAATTTTGGGTCGTAAGAATACCAGCCCCAAGTTGTACCGCCACCAATTTTCCATTGATCACCTTTCCAAGTGCTTAAGCTTGAATTTTCTCCAACAGGTTGAACACTACCGTCTTTCCATGCAGTGGTTTTTTTAGGGCTAATCAATGTGTCTTTATCAGGACCCATGCTATAGCCTTTCCATGCCAATTTTCCAGTATTGATGTCATAAGCAGCTAAGAAACCACGAACACCAAATTCACCACCAGAAATACCTGTAATGACTTTATCTTTTACAACGATAGGTGCGTTAGTATTAGTCATACCCAATTTTGGGTCGCCGTTTTGAACGCTCCAAACGCGTTTACCTGTTTTTGCATCTAATGCGGTTAAGACAGTATCAGATTGTTGCAAGAAGATTTTTCCATCACCATAAGCAAGACCACGATTAACGGTATCACAGCACATAACAGGAATGGTTACGTCAGCGTCTTGACTTGGTGTGAATTCCCAAATAACAGATTGTGTTGTTTGGTCAATTGCATACACGGTGTTTGGAAATGGTGTGTGAATAAATAAAACGCCATTAACCGCTAAAGGACCGCCTTCATGACCACGCAATACACCAGTTGAAAAAGACCAAGCTGGTTGCAAATTTTTAACGTTGTCAGTTGTGATTTGGTTTAATTTACTAAAACGTGTACCCGCATAATCACCACCCCATGTTGCCCAGTTAGCAGGGTTTTGAGTCAATTTTTCAAGATCAGCATTTGCCGATGCAATCGCGGGAACCGCTAATACTGCAGCGATACTCGATGTAAGTAAAAAGCTTTTTAAATATTTCTTCATTAGGTTCTCCTGATATTCTGTTGCATGACAGAACAGTAATTATATTTACAACTAACGTTAGTTCTAAGAGGGCTTTTATCTAAAATTTCATGATACGAAGCGACTCTGGAGATGTAAATTTAACGATTTTAACTAAAATGTCAACTTTAAAAAAATCCGTTGATGAATTTTGGCTTTTCAACACGGAAAATAAACTGTCCAATTTCCTCATTCACTCACTTTGTGAATATATCAAAGTAAGTTATGAACTTGATTAATAAATTGAAAGGAAAACGTCAATAAAATAGTGAAAATATTTTTTTTATGGAATTCATCATCATTCTGAAGTATTATAAATGTTCGATTTATGCTAATTTTTAGCATAACTTTAAAAACTATAAAACACAGGAGAGTGCTCATGGGCGCAATTTTAGACGTTACCGAAATGTTAAAAACACCAGCTGGTGCAACAATTGGTCTTGCAGTTGTTGTTGTTGGTTACTTCTTCGTGAAGTGGGTTTTCGCAGCACATCCAGAAGACGATCAATAAGCGACAATTTTTGTCCTTAAATTCCCAAAGGGGTCGCAACAAGAAATTGTTGTGACCCTTTTTTATTTCTAAAATTTACGCCACCTAATCATTGCAATGACCACACGTCTTTTCAATAAAATCCATTCATTAAGAAACAAACAAGTGCCCGCCACTGCTTTAGGCTTATTTCGCATAGGATATGGACTCATCACGCTGCAGGAAATTTGCTTCCTTTTCTATTTTAATCACTTAATTTTTGACCCTATCCCCTACTTGGATATCGAGTTTCCGATGATTCCGGCTTTTTTAGGGATATGGGCACTTATTGCGAGTTGTGTTGTACTGGGTTATCGCTACCAAAGCGCGATGATTTGGAATTATTTACTGTGGATTGTGTTTGTTAATTTTACGCCTATGCAACGGGATTTTGATGGTGGATTTGATACATTTATGATCGGAGCAGGCTTTTTCTTGCTCTTTATGCCAGCAGATAAAACGTTTTCTCTGGATAATTTGCGCTATAAACTCAGTCGACCTTTTGTTCATTACAGCTCGTATCAAAAACCAACCGTTACGGTACTTGCCTATTATGTGCCAATTATTATCTGCTTAGGGTTCCTCTATTTCGATTCTGCTGTCCATAAATTATTTGCCGAACATTGGCGCAACGGTCTTGGAACATGGCTACCAGCAACACAACCTTATTATGTGTCAGCACTGGATATGTCGCCGCTACTTAATCAAGAATGGTTGCAAAATATACTAGGTTATACAATTTTAGCTTTTCAATTTACATTTATCTTTTTGTTTTGGCAGCGCCAGTTGCGCGTAGTGTATTTATTTGTCGGCATGGGATTGCATTTAGGCATTACGTTCTCATTTAATATTTACCCATTCGGTCTTGGCATGCTTTGCTTTTATTTACTTATGGTGCCATTTTCTTGGTGGCGGGTTATCAGTCATTTCTTCGTAGCAAAACAACCTACATTGACCGTATTTTTCGACAAACTCTGTCCATTATGCAATCGCACTGTACTGGTTTTGAATCACTTTGATATTTTTAAAGGCATCGATTTTCAAAATGCACAAGACAATGCGGCAAATCACGCTGCGTTGGACAACATTGATGAATCGGTGTTGCTACAGGATTTATACGCCATCGACGCACAAGGACACGTTTATGCCGGTGTAGATACCTATATTCAAATAGTAAAGCACATGCGCTACTTAGCATTTGTTGGTATGATACTTTCACTGCCGATACTAAAAACTATTGCCATAAAGAAATATCGAGCTATTGCTGACAACCGCGAACGCCTCACCTGCGATGCGTCTTGTTTGCCTGTTACAGCATTGAGAAACGACACATGGTATTCATTCCTGTTTGAACAACACACTGAGCGCAGGCCAAAAGCGTTCACCCGCAAACTCACTAAAATTCTCATCGTGCTATTTTTTCTGCAACTCAACAGTACCGTTCATTATGGTTTGATTTACCGTTTGAAATTGCACAATTCAGCACTAGCACCACTCACTCAAGCCAGTAATATGCTCATTTTGTGGTCGCAAACATTTGTAGGTATTGTGCCGCATGCCCTGTATTTGCATGATCATTTTCAAGGCTACGATCATATACTTGCTATTACCTATATCGATGATCTAGGAAAGGAACAATTTCTACCGTTCATCAATGAAGAAGGCCGCATGTTAGCGCCCAATTGGGGACGTGTTCATTCTATGTGGGCAAACATTGCCGTCACACCCAATATCGATAATGTTCGCTTACAAAAATTCATCATGAAAATCACGGCATTTTATGGCCATCAATTAGGACTTGATTTAACAAAAACGCCTTTTCATATTCAAATGAAGAAAATCTCAGCACCCTCTCATTGGGTATACGACCAACGCAAAATTAACATGGCCGGAGAGTGGTTAATCATTGGTGAAGCGCATTGGCAAAATAAGCAAATCAAAATTAGCTTACCTAATGACATTAATCGACTTTAATTAAATCGAAATTTTTAGGCTTTTTATTATTGCATTGGCATAATAGTTCATGATATAAATTGCCCGTGCTTAGAAATTTGCGCAACAATAATTAAAAAACAACTTGGAGGATTTCAAAAATGAAAAAAGTAATTTCTGTATTAGCTTTAGCGTTAATGATTGTTGGTTTGACAGGTTGCATCGATGGTCAAGACGACAGCAAACAAAAAGTGTCTAGCTCTATTCAACTTTAATTTTTGTTGAAAAGGTTAAACAGTTTTTTAACTGTTTAGAGCTTTCAGAAAACCCAGCATTCGTGCTGGGTTTTTTGCGTTTGGTGTATGAGAAAAATTAGACTGTCGTTTTTTCAGGGAGTAAAAACACACGATAAAGCAAACAACCACTAATAAATCCCCCTAAATGCGCCCACCACGCTACGCTCGCCCCCACGCCCGTAAATAAGACCGCCTCAGTGGCGTTATGCAGTTGCAACATTACCCAAAGCCCTAAAAAGGCAATCGCAGGAATTGGCATTAAAATAGGATAAATAAATGGAATCCAAACAATCACACGCTCAAGCGGATATAAACAAAAATAAGCCGCTAAAACACCTGCAATGGCACCAGATGCGCCTATAACAGGAATAGCTAGCGTTGGATCAAAATACCACTGCAATAACGTGGCTAATACACCGCAGATAAGATAAAAAGCTAAAAATCGCCAACGTCCCATTCTATCTTCAATATTATCGCCAAAAATCCACAAGAACCACATATTGAAAATTAAGTGCAGCCAATCGTTATGCAAAAATAAGTTACTAATAAACGAAAAACCATAATCAGGCGGCAAACCAAAGTCTCGCGCCCAATTCGGATTGGAATAGCGAATAGGAACCATGCCAAATAAATTAACTAATTGATAACCTAGTGCATCTGGCAGAAATTGCATCGATACAAATATAATCGTACACACTGCCATAATGACCCATGTCATCACAGGACGCGCAAAACAGGGGGCGGTATCTCGAATAGGAATCATCGTTTTTCCTCTCAAATTAATGGTATTAAAAGGAAATAACGTATTTCCCCTTATTTAGTTGACATAACACGGAGATAGAACGAGAGCGGGCAAATCCGTTGCCCTAATGCAATATCCAGTAATGCTTTAGACGTAAGTTAACCAATCAGCGTACTTATCACCACGTCCATGCACCGCATCAAAATACAGCGACTGCAGTTTTTCTGTCACAACGCCACGACTGCCTGAACCAATTTTGCGATTATCCAGCTCACGAATAGGCGTTACTTCCGCTGCAGAACCGGTAAAGAATGCTTCATCCGCGACATAAACTTCATCGCGTGTAATACGCTTTTCAATCACTTCAAACCCTAAATCACGCGCAATGGTCATCACTGAATCACGCGTAATCCCCTCTAAGGCTGATGTGGTTTCCGGTGTGTAAATTTTGCCGTTGCGTACAATAAATAAATTTTCCGCACTACCTTCTGCAGCAAAACCTTCATGATCGAGCATCAATGCTTCATCATACCCATTCGCACGCGCTTCTTGGAGTGCAAGAATCGAATTGATATAGTTGCCGTTCGCTTTCGCTTTACACATCGTGCTATTGTGATGATTGCGCGTGTACGACGATGTACGAATACGAATACCCTGCTCAATACTTTCCGCGCCTAAATATGCGCCCCAAGACCATGCCGCAACCATCACGTGGACTTTTAAATTATCTGCACGCAGTCCCATGCCTTCCGACCCCAAAAAACACATGCTGCGAATATAGGCACTATCTAACTTATTTTTAACTAACGCGTCACATTGCACCTTGTTGAGTTCTTCTTTGCTAAAGGGCATTGGCATATTCATAATGTGCGCTGAGCGAAACAATCTGTCAGTATGTTCCTGTAAACGGAAAATGGCCGTTCCCTTTTGCGCATGATAAGCGCGGATTCCTTCAAAAACGCCCAGTCCATAATGCAGCGTATGCGTCAAAACATGCACTTTCGCTTCACGCCAATCTACCCATTCACCATCTAACCAAATATAACCGTCGCGGTCATCCATACTCATGTTTGTATTCTCCAAAAAAATAAAAATTATGTTTTTTTATGCGCGATTTTCGCCGCCAAAAATGGCAAGCAAACGTGGTAGAAAATTCGCTAATTCAGCCGTCATAATTGAAAAGTCGATGTCGAATTTTTCTTCAAATGTCGCTGCATCTGATTCACCCACTTGCTCTTGAATCAAATCAAGAAACTTTAAGCGTTTAACTGCTAAATTTTCATCTAATATAAAAGAAAGTCGATCTTCCCAATTTAAAGCCAATTTGATGACTTGCTTTCCACTGTCTAAATGATTTTTAATTTCAGGGAGCGCTAAATCATGTCGTTTACAACGAATAATGCCGCCATCTTCTTCTGGTGCACGCAATTCACATTCATCTTCAATGACCACATCAGCTGGGGGATTTTGATCAAGTAACCATTGCGTCATGGTTAATACGGGTTTTTCAACCGTATTTAATGGAATGGCTGGCAATCCGCCTAATGTTTTACGCAATGTACTGAGTAAATCTTCTGCTTTTTTAGCGGATGCACTGTCTACGACAATAAAGCCATTTTGCGTATCAATATAAGCAAAGGTTTTATGTGAAAAGGTAAAGGCACGGGGAAGTAATTCAAAAATTAAATTATCTTTTAATTCTGTTTTTGCTTTTTTAGATAATTTACGCCCTTCTTGCTCTTCGATTTCCTCAATTTTTTCCTGCAGCATTTCATTAACAACAGATGCAGGAAGTACGCGCTCTTCTTTTTTAGCGCAAATCATCAAATAGCCATTTGCACTGTGAACCAATTCTTCTGAGCCTTTGCCTAAAGGCGCAGTCCAGCCAAAACTAAATGCTTGCTGACCGGTACAAGGTGAAAACGCTAACGTGTCGAGTTTTTCCGCGAGTGTTTGTGCATCAAAAGCAAATGCCTCGGTCAAACGAAACACGTTCAAATTTTTAAACCACATGGTTGTTTCCTAAGTATTTATTTTAAATATAGACAGTGCATCATTATCGCACAATTTACCATCCTAGTTTTGCACCACAATATTTGGAAATTTACCGCTAAAATCTTTAGGCTTGAGTGCTAATTTTGCTGTCATTTTTCGCGCAATTTCCAAATAAATTTGGGCAATACGACTATCAGGTTGCGCCACAACAATTGGCTCACCACTATCTGCGTACTGGCGAATATGAATATCAAGCGGCAACTGCCCTAGGCAATCAATTTTATTAATCTCAGACATCGCCGCTCCACCGCCTGAACCAAAAATAGCCTCTTCATGTCCACATTGACTGCAAATATGTAAACTCATGTTTTCAACTAAGCCTAAAACAGGCACATTCACTTTTTCAAACATACCAAAACCGCGTTGCGCATCTAGCAATGCAATATCTTGCGGGGTTGTCACAATAATGGCGCCACTCACCGGTACATTTTGCGCTAACGTCAGCTGAATATCACCTGTACCCGGTGGTAAATCGATCACTAAATAATCAAGCGCATCCCATTGCGTTTCTTTGAGTAATTGCTGTAGCGCACTTGTTACCATCGGGCCGCGCCAAATTAACGCTTGATCTTCAGCCACTAAATAGCCAATAGACATGGTTTGCACGCCATAAGCCACTTTAGGTTGCATAGTCTTATTATCAAAACTTTCTGGTTTACCAGACAAACCCAGCATCATGGGTACACTTGGCCCATAAATATCCGCATCCAAAACACCTACTTTTGCGCCTTCTTGCGCAAGTGCAAGCGCTAAATTGACCGCTGTCGTTGACTTACCCACACCACCTTTGCCCGATGCAACAGCGATAATGTTTTTGACATTTGGTATCAATTTCACATTTTGTTGAACAGCGTGGATAACAATTTTCACTTGGATATCCATGCTAATATCACCAATTGTCGCAATGGATTTCAAATGTGAAATAAGCGCTGATTTCAACGTCTCTAAATAACTTTGCGCTGGGAATCCGAGTTCAACAACAAGATGAACATTCTCGCCATCTATATCAATGGATTTAATGGCTTTTGCGCTCATTAAATCCATACCATAATGGGGCTCAACAAATTGGCGTAAACGGTTTTCTATTTCTACTTTAGTCATTAGCGTCACTGGTTAGAAAAATAAAAGATTATTTTTGTGTTGTTTTAACAGGGAATCCCGCGTCTTGCCAGCCTTTAATGCCACTAGTTACGCGAAATACATGATGATATCCCAGTTCTTTTGCCCAAAGTGCTGCGGTGTTTGAACGACCGCATTGATTACCACCACAATATACAACGACCTTACGATTCAAATTCTCACCCAAAAGCGCTTTATAGGCATCTTGTGAACCACTTGGTGCATCTTCATTCCATTTGTGAGTGAACGTACCTTGAAATTCAAAATTGTCTGCACCATCAATAAATGCTGCGTCAAATTGACTTTTTGGATGCGCATCAATCAATACAAAATTTTCTTTAGAAGCAAGCATTTGATTGAGTTCGTTCACTGATAATAAATCATATCCACCTTGATCAGCTTCATGGTGAAGTTTAATCACGAGCGCTTCAATTTCGTTTTCTTTGAGTGTTTGGGGGTCTGCATAAATAGGTGAAGTAAATAAAGCGGTTAAAGCAAATGCTAAGATTGTTTTTTTCATAATATCATCCTCAAGTTAAGGTAAAGGTAAATAAATTTTTATTTATAAATGGTTAGGTCAAATTATCCCGTCGTTTCTTCTAAAAATAGAAGTAACGCAGGTAGCAGTGCATCATCTTCTAATTGAAGCAATTGCACGAATGTGGATTGCTGTTGCGGTGTTGCATTAAAGTAATCGTTTTCTAAATATTTTTTTAACAGCAAGTCCAATTCTAAACAGCCACGTCGACATTGCCAATAAAGCTGTGTTAGTTTCATTTTTGTATCATTAATAATTGCTTGATATTCGCAATAGCTTGCGCGGGATTTAGCCCTTTGGGACATGTATCAACACAATTCATAATGGTGTGACAACGATAGACTTTAAACGCATCATCTAATACCTCTAAACGCTCTTTTTTTGTACTATCTCGGCTATCGGCAATAAAACGATACGCCTGAAGTAAAACAGCCGGCCCTAAATAACGCTCACTATTCCACCAATAACTGGGGCAACTCGTCGAGCAACAGGCACAAAGTACACAATCATAAAGCCCATCAAGCGCAGCACGATCGGATTCACTTTGGCGTTGTTCGCGCTCTTGATCGAGGTGATTGCTCTCAAGCCACGGTTTAATGGACGCATATTGCGCGTAAAAATGCGTCATATCAACCACTAAATCTTTAAGTACATTCATGTGAGGCAGTGGATAAATACGCAGCGTATTTGAAGGATAATTCGTCAGCGGACTAATACACGAGAGTGTATTTTTACCATTCACGTTCATCGCACACGATCCGCAAACCCCTTCACGGCAAGAACGCCGAAAGGTTAGTGATCCATCTAAGTCATTTTTAATTTTAAGCAAAACGTCCAGCACCATAGAGCCACATTCATCACGGGGAATGTCAAAGACGTCTATATGGGGATTTTCATGATTTTCTGGTTGCCACCGATAAACTTCAACGCGATAAACAGGCACATCATTTTTAGGTGTTTTTATCTTCTTCTCTTTTTTCACTACTGAATTTTTCGGCAGACTAAATTCGACCATTATAGTAACTCTCCAAAACTAGATATACTGATGAAAAAGGAAAAGGGGTATGACGTTTCGACTATTTTAGCGCGATTGTGCAAAAAATTCTTTTGCAGTTGCTACATCATGGCGAATTTGTGCTTGGAGTTGCTCTAAAGAATCAAAACGCATTTCGTGTCGAATTTTTTGTTTAAAGTGAACGCTCACATGGCGACCATAAATATTTTGATCAAAATTAAATAAATGCGTTTCCAAAATCACTTTACTGTGACCATCAATTGTTGGCCGCGTTCCCACATTAGCCACCCCTTGAAATTCAACATTATCAATGCCCGTCATAGTAACAGCGAAAACCCCTTTGATGGGTGTATTTTGACGAAGCATTTTAATGTTTGCGGTAGGGAAACCCAGTGTCCGTCCTAATTGATTTCCTTGCGCAACGCGCCCACACACAGCGTAATCTTGCCCTAAAAGTTGACGCGCCTGCACCAAATCATCCGCATTGAGTGCATCACGAATGAGCGTGCTACTCACCCGTAAATCAGTTAATTGATAGGATTCTGATTTTTCAACAGAAAAACCATGTTGCTTTCCTTGCTCACAGAGCAGATTAAAGTTTCCACGTCGTGCTTTACCGAAATGAAAATCATCTCCAATCACTAAATGTTTTACATTGAGCTTATCAACTAAAATATCTGCTACAAATTGTTCAGGTTCATAATTAGCCAAAGAGCGATTAAATCGCAAAATGACGACGTTATCGATGGGCAGAAGGTGTAGCGCCACTATTTTTTCACGCAATCGCATTAAACGTGATGGCGCATTCTCGCCAAGAAAATATTCAAGCGGTTGCGGCTCAAATAACATTAGAACAGTTGGCAACTGTAATTGATGTCCACAACGGGCTAATTTATCAATTACAGCACGATGTCCTAAATGAACACCATCAAAATTACCAATAGTAACAACACTCCCCTGAGAAAAAAGTGCGTGTTGTGAAAAATCGCGGATTAAACGCATTATAAATAAACGTAGGAAATGAAAAAGTGAATAAAACAGGAGTCAAAAAAAAACCCAGTGAGCAAACTCACTGGGTTTTTCAGCATTCAATGAAAGAATGAATTATTTCATCATTGATTTTTTGAATAAGCTGTCCAATTTGCTGTTTGTGTCTTGTGCGTATTGTGCTGCTCTGTTAGCTGCTGATTCAGCCGCTGCTGCACGTGAAGCTGCGTCTGCAGCTGCGCTTTGTGCACTGTGTGCATCAGCAGAAGCTTGTGCAACAGAAGTTTTCAATGTATCGATTTGTGATTGTAAATGTGTAACGTCGTCTGTGCTTGCACAACCAACAACTACCATAGAAACTAAAGCGATCATCGATAATTTAACGATTTTTTTCATGTGATTTTCCTTTAAAAATGGGATTTAACAAATGTAACTAGAATCTTTACTACAAAAATACTATAGCTGCGACTAATTTTAACCATCTACAGCTACATTTTCCAGTTTTATTTTATTTTAACTACCGTTCCCGTATCAACAATTTGACTCAAATGGTCAATTTGTGAGTTGGTCAAGGCAATACAACCATGTGTCCAATCAAAGACCTCATGTACTTTAATATCACCGCTACCTAAGCCGTGAATACCAATTTGCCCACCCAAGGCTGTATCTTGGGGAGGAATTTGTTTTAGCTGATGCGCATGCACAATTCGATTATAAGCCGTCTCATTAATAATGCCTTTTTCGAGTGCTTTTTGAGCATCGTCAACTGAAGGGTACGTTAAGCCAAAAAATCGACGAAACATACTTTTTTCACCAATCCAGCCAATACGATACTCACCATAAGGGGTGATATTATCACCACGGTGATTTTTAATACCCGCACCACCGCGACCAATCGCAATACTGTGAAGCGTTTCTAAGGTCTGTTCCCCTTTTTTCACTTCAATTTGTTTCGCCTTGGTATCAACGAGCAGCCAAACCTCATCGGAACGAACCTCTGTCGCAGCCATCGCATTAACAGCGAATAAACTCAAACATAAGATTAAATAAACGCGTAACATAATCATCCTGTATTAAATAAACATTTTGGTGTACTTTAACACAAACTTGTTAATTATTTTCTAGGAATATTATGCACATAAAAACGATTCTTACTCAAACTTATCATGATCAAAATCCAGGTACCTCCGGTCTGCGAAAAAAAGTCAGCGTCTTTAAACAAGTGAATTATCTGGAAAATTTTGTTCAAGCCATTTTTGATTCGCTTGAAAATTATCAAGGAAAATCGCTCGTTATTGGCGGTGATGGACGCTATTTCAACCGAGAAGCCATTCAAATTATTATCAAAATTGCCGCAGCAAATGGCTTTGGTGAATTGATAATTGGCCAAAATGGCCTACTTTCAACCCCAGCCGCGTCACACATTATTCGCAAATACGGTGCATTTGGTGGCTTAATTTTATCCGCAAGCCATAATCCAGCCGGTGAACACGGGGATTTTGGCATCAAATACAACGTCAACAACGGCGGTCCTGCTCCCGAAAAAGACACGCTTGCTTTTTTTGAACGCAGTAAAACGCTAGCGCATTATCAAATTGCTGAATTACCCGAAATAAACTTAGAGACGATTGGCACAAAAACCGTCGAAGGGATAAAAATCACGATTATTGATTCCGTCGCTGATTACGCAGAACTAATGCAGTCAATTTTTGATTTTGATTTGCTCAAGCAAAGCATTCAAAGTGGCTACATAACACTCGCTTTTGATGCGATGAGCGCCATCACGGGGCCTTATGCGAAACATATTTTTGTGGATATGCTTGGCGCACCACTTGATTCGCTACACAATGCGCAGCCTTTAGAGGATTTTGGTGGTCACCATCCCGACCCTAATTTGATTTACGCTCACGAACTCGCTGACTTGATGTTTAGCGACAAGGCGCCCACCTTTGGCGCGGCGTCCGATGGTGACGGTGATCGCAATATGATTATGGGGAAAGGTATTTTCGTCACGCCAAGCGATAGTTTGGCTATTTTAGCAGCAAATGCCACCTTAATTCCCGGCTATGCAAGCGGTTTAAAAGGGGTTGCGCGTTCTATGCCAACCAGCCAAGCCGTGGATAGAGTCGCTAAAAAATTCAATATTCCCTGCTACGAAACACCCACCGGCTGGAAATTTTTTGGCAACTTACTCGATGCTGACAAAATCACACTCTGCGGCGAAGAAAGTTTTGGCACAGGCTCACAGCATGTTCGTGAAAAAGACGGCTTATGGGCGGTACTGTTCTGGCTCAATCTGATTGCCCGCAAACGTCAGCCGGTAGCCGACATTGTCAGTGAACACTGGCAAAAATACGGTCGCGACATTTACTGCCGCCACGACTACGAAGCGGTCGACAGCGCAATGGACCGCGCGCTGCAGCGCATGGCGGCG
>JBDLQG010000003.1:0-30919 GCA_039800705.1 Pseudomonadota bacterium | reverse complement strand
CGGTAGGGCTGGCGCGCATTCCCATTTTCTTAAGCTTCTTGCCCATTTTGAATCCAGGAAAAGTATTTTCTACAATAAATGTAGAAATATCCTTTCTGCCGTCGCCCGTACGCGCGTAGACATAAAAAATATCTCCAACGATCGCGTTGGTAATAAACATCTTTGTTCCATTGAGGATGTATTTATCGCCCTTTTTAATGGCGCGCCCTTGCGCGTATGGGTTCAAAATGAACCTGAAATTTTCAACGCCATTCGACGTGATGCACTACTTGAAAATGTCGTTTATGACGCTCATTTCGTCGCGGATTACAACGATGGTTCAAAAACTGAAAATACACGTGTTTCCTATCCCATTGAACATATTGATAATCACGAAACAACATTAAGCGCTGGGCATCCGCAGAACATTATTTTTCTAACATGTGATGCGTTTGGCGTGTTGCCGCCTGTTTCAAAATTATCCAAAGAACAGGCAATGTATTATTTTCTGTCTGGCTATACCGCAAAAGTTGCGGGTACAGAGCGCGGTGTGACTGAGCCACAAGCCACTTTTTCAGCTTGCTTTGGTGAAGCATTCCTTCCACTACATCCAACCGTTTATGCCACGTTACTCGGTGAAAAAATGGCACACCATGGTGTGCATGCGTATTTGGTCAATACCGGATGGACAGGTGGTGGTTATGGCGTAGGTAAACGCATGAGCATTAAAGGCACCCGCGCCTGTATTAATGCTATTTTGGATGGCAGCATTAACCATTCAGAATTTGAAATTATGCCATTTTTTAACCTCAACATCCCCCAAACACTCGAGGGTGTTGATACGCAGTTGCTTAATCCACGCAATGCGTGGGAAGATAAAGCGCAATTTGATGAAACCGCGCAAAAATTAGCCGGTATGTTTATCGAAAATTTCAAAAAATACACCCAAGCCAATCACGATTTTGATTTTACTCAAGCTGGCCCACAGCTTTAGATCTGCGCAATTAGCGCGACAACTACTTAAGTTATCGCGCTAATTTAGCCTTACAATGCCTCATTATGCGAATTAAACAGAAAAAATTTATTTTCAGCGGAATTATTTTCGCGTTGCTAGCAGGCATTCTCTTCAGGTTCACTCTTTATCCCAAATCACCAAACCTCACTTTAACGACATTAGATGGTCAATCAATAGCGTTGGAACATTTACAAGGCAAGCCCGTCATAGTGACATTCTGGGCAACCGATTGTGAAAGTTGCCTAAAAGAAATACCTGTATTATTAGATTTATATTCGCAATATCACTCGCAGGGACTCGAAATTATTGGTGTATCAATGTATTACGATCCGCCAAATCATGTTGTTGAATTTAACAAACAACATTCACTCCCCTATCTTATTGTGCTTGATATTGACGGCACGATTGCCAAAGCATTTGAAAACACTCGCGTCACACCAACGACTTTTTTACTAACACCAAGCGGTGAAATAGGTTGGAAAAAAACAGGCTTGTTTGAATTAACACAAATACAGCCTAAAATTGATGCTTTTTTAGGTAAATGAAGAAATATCATGCTCTGGTTTAAAGCACTGCACTTAATTGCAATGGTCTGTTGGTTTGCGGGATTGTTTTACCTGCCACGTTTGTATGTCTATCATGCAATGAGCGACGACAACGAAAGTCGTGAACGTTTTAAAGTTATGGAACGTAAATTATTTTACGGCATTATGACGCCCTCGATGCTAGCAACGTTTGCGTTTGGAATAGGGTTATTAATTGCGGGATCATGGCAACTTTATTCGACTGCAGGGTGGCTGCACGCTAAATTTGCGATGTTAATTACGCTTGCAATATATCATTATTTTTGTTGGCAATGGCTGAAAGATTTTCGTGACGACATCAACCAACGTAGCCATATTTTTTATCGTTGGATGAATGAAATTCCTGTTATATTTTTATTCGCTATTATTATTTTAGCTGTCGTTAAACCGTTTTAGTATCAAAACGTGCGGCACTGGCTGCCGCACATTTTGCAGAGCAAAAACTTATGCGCTCACTTGTGCAATCCAATCCTGCAAATTGTAGTAATTGGTGACACGCGCTACTTTGTTGTCACGAATTTCAAAAAAAGCACCTGCCGGTAAGTTATATTTTTGGCCTTGCGCAACAGGTAATCCCTCATCCGTTTGCAAATATTCACCCAATACAACAAATTCAGCTGACGCTCTTGTGCCATCAGTGTTTGCCATAATAACCATATCAACTAATTGTTCTTTATAGTTAAAATTCATGCCAGACATGAATTTTGTAAATGCGTCTTTACCTATATCGCGCTTACCTTGATTGATATCATGAACAACGTCATCTGTGAGTAAATTTAAAAACGTGTCCATATCGCCTTTGTTAAAAGCGGCATAATAGTTTTCAATTAACGCAATAGCAGCAGATTGACTCATGTGATTTCCCCTAATTAAAGATAAATTAAAATTAACATCAAAACGGGCATTTTAACTGAGAATGAAATTTTTTTTGAAAAAACTGGTATTTTTAAAAAAAATTGCTATAATTTAGAGACTTTGCCGGGGTGGCGGAACTGGTAGACGCGCTGGATTCAAAATCCTGTGGAGGTGACTCCGTGCCGGTTCGATTCCGGCCCTCGGTACCAAATTAAGTGTCCGAGACGACGCAAAGAAAACGGGAAAGCCCTTGAGTGTAAACTTAAGGGCTTTTTTATTGTTTGTAAACAATGGATACAAATATAAATAATACCCCCCTCACCACGAAAAAATAGTTTCCCCATAGTCCAACTATTTAAAATTAGCCTATAATTAGCCCATTATTATTGCTAAAGGATAGTTTTATCATGCAACCCTCCTCTATTCATGCTACAAATATTGCAACTGCATTAACGGATATTCGACGCGCAGCCGCAGATGTATACCTTTTTACTGATAAATTAAGTTGGCTCATGATTGCCCATCAAATTGCTGTAAAATCCATAAGTGCGGTGGATACATTGCAAAAAGAGCTCGACGGTTCAGATGATATAAACATAACATTAGCCGCCTCTACATCCGCTATATTTTTTGATGACATTGTCGATGAAGACATTATCAGTGAATTAGAAAGTTATATTTTAACGCGTACTGAAAATAGTGAAGATGACGATCTCACGCTCTTTTTAAGTGAAATGCTTGAAAAAATTGAAACAAAATATAAGGTACTCATTAAAAAAATACATCGTTTTAACGCATTAACAAAAAATGGATTTGATTAACGTCATTGAAATAGGTCACCTTCACCCTATTATGGTTAGCATTGGTAGCTCGCCTTTGCAAATGTATCTATGACCTTTGCCTTGGTATGCACACCTAAAGGAGTTGCATGACAAACCGTAGATACTTGCTGTGTTTGTCAGTTTGTTTATCACACTTTTTGAATATGCGTTGCAGTTTCCCGTTAATCGTATTGGCATAGTGTATCGATCATTGGGCAACTTAACATTATTCAATAAGTAATAACGCTCAGTTTATTTACCCCTTTTTAAATTTATTATTTGCGTGAACCGCTAACGCTCTATTATTTATGGGCAGTTTTTTGTTTAGTTGGCGCGGTGTACTTCGTATTTCGAGAAAAGCTTTAAGGGAGAGCGACAGCGTCAATATTTTGTGTCAAAATCAGCACATATTTTCAATTTATTTGTTATTTTTGGGAAATTACTTTATGAAACGCATTTTTTTATTCTTAGTCACTAACTTAGCCGTGATGCTAGTTATTGGGATTATTTTTAATGTACTCGGTTTGCATAGTTCACTCGCAGCCAATGGCGTTAATTTAGATTTAACGAAATTGCTGATTATGTCCGCTATTATTGGCTCTTCAGGTTCAATTATTTCGTTATTGATGTCAAAATGGTCAGCAAAAAGTGCCATGGGCGTTCATGTTATCGAGCAACCACAAAATCAAACCGAGCAATGGCTCGTCAATATCGTGGCTCGTCAAGCGCAACATGCAGGCATTGGAATGCCAGAAGTCGGTATTTTCCAATCTGATGATTTAAATGCTTTCGCCACGGGTGCAAATAAAGACAATGCGCTAGTTGCGGTGAGTACTGGCCTACTTCGTCAAATGAGCCAAGATGAAATCGAGGCCGTCGTCGGTCATGAAATTAGCCATGTTGCCAATGGCGATATGATCACCATGGCACTGATGCAAGGGGTTGTGAACACGTTTGTTTACTTCTTTGCAACGGTCATTGGGCACGTTGTTGATAAAGTTATTTTAAAAAATGAAGAACGTGGTTATGGCATAGCGTATTACATTACCCAAATGGCCGCGCAAATTATCTTAGGCATTTTAGCGTCTATGCTCACGATGTGGTTCTCGCGCTACCGTGAATTCCGTGCAGATGCAGGCGGTGCTAATTTAGCGGGTCGTGAAAAAATGATCAATGCCCTACGCGCTCTACAACGTGCGCATGAACCCGAAGCGCTTCCCGGTCAACTTGCGGCATTTGGTATCAATAGTGGTGGTAGCATGATGAAATTGTTTATGACCCACCCTCCACTTGAAGAGCGTATTGCTGCATTGCAACATCTTCGTTAAATAAAAAACTGGTGCGAGTGCAAAACCACTCGCACCTTTTCGCTTTTTACAGAATATATAAAAAATCATGAGTATGTCACTTTCAAATCGAGTCAACGCAGTCAAACCGTCCCCGACCTTAGCTATTACTGCAAGAGCTGCGCAAATGCGTGCTGCAGGTAAAGATATCATTGGTCTTGGCGCGGGTGAACCGGATTTTGATACCCCAGACTTCATTAAACAAGCTGCTATTGACGCCATTCATAAAGGTTATACAAAATACACCCCTGTTGATGGTATTGCGAGTTTGAAAACAGCCATTATTGACAAATTTAAAAAAGATAACGGGTTAACCTATACACCTAAACAAATTTTAGTCTCTTGTGGTGGTAAACAAAGTTCATTTAACCTCACTCAAGCATTGTTAAATGAAGGGGATGAAGTCATTATTCCAGCGCCTTATTGGGTATCTTATCCTGACATGGTTCTTTTGGCGGATGGTGTGCCTGTCATTATTCATACCACGCAAGCGCAAAATTTTAAAATAACCCCCGCACAGCTTCGTGCAGCGATTACACCCAAAACACGATTAATTTTTATCAATAGCCCGTCTAATCCTTCAGGCGTTGCTTATTCATTAGATGAATTAAAAGCCCTAGGAGATGTGCTAGCCGATTTCCCAAATATTATTATTGCAACGGATGATATGTACGAACATATCCTCTGGGAATCGGGTACATTTGTAAATATTTTAAATGCGCATCCCGAATTTTACGATCGGACCGTTGTCATGAACGGTATTTCGAAAGCCTATTCCATGACAGGATGGCGTATTGGCTATGCAGCAGGCCCTGAAAAATTAATTGAAGCCATGTGTACTATTCAGTCACAAAGCACATCAAACCCAACATCTATTTCTCAATATGCTGCTGTCACCGCATTAACAGGCGATCAAAGCTTCATTCATGATATGTGCATTGAATTTAAAAAACGCCATGATTTTGTCGTTGCTGAATTGAATACAATTGAAGGTGTTGAGTGTTTACCAACAGATGGTACCTTTTACGTTTTTCCTAATATTGAAAAATTATTAGCGCGTTTAGACGGCATTGATGATGATTTAGCCTTTTCAGATTATTTAATTGAAAAAGCAGGCGTTGCACTTGTTCCCGGCTCTGCTTTTGGAAGTGAAGGACATATTCGTATTTCCATTGCCACTAGCATGGAAAATTTGCAAAACGCGCTGCATCGCATTAAACAAGCTATTTGAATTACTTAAATTATTTTCAGGATGAATATGTTGTTACCTTATCGCATTGCAAACGTTCATTTAGCCCTTGCATTAACATTAACACTTTCGGGTTGTTCTACCATGCGAAGTTATGATGGTGAACTCAAACAAACCGTTGATTTAGTGGCACAAGGTCGTATCGATCAAGCACTGCAACAACAAGAAGCTAACAATACAAGCAGCGATAAAGATTTATTGTATTTTTTAGAAAAAGGCGAATTATTGCGCTTGAAAAATCAATATAATGACAGCATTGCGACATGGCTTTCTGCAGATAAATTAGTGAACGAATGGGAAAATGAAGCCAAAATTCGTGGCAGTGCGATTCTTGAAAATATCGGCTCTGTGCTGCTCAATGATAAAACACGCCGCTACGATGGCCATGACTACGAAAAAGTGATGCTATCCACGCAGTTAGCGTTAAATCATTTACTCAACGGCAAGTGGGATTTAGCTCGGACGGAAATTAAAAAAACACATGAACGCGAAGCCATTATTGCACAGTATCGTACTCAAGAAACCGATGCCGTAGAGAAGGCAAGCCGTCAAAAAGGCGTCTCCACAACATTCAAAGACTTGAACGGATATCCCGTTGCAACACTTGACTCACTTGACGTATCTGAACTAAAAAATGGTTATCAAAGTGCGTTTAGTCACTATTTAGCCGGTTTTGTTTATGAAGCCTTAAATGAACCGAGTCTAGCCGCACCGGGTTATCGGCAAGCCATTGAACTTCGTCCTAATATCAAATTGCTCGAAGAGGGTTTAGCGGGGTTAGATCATCGCAACCATGATTTAAATGCGAATACAACGGATGTGTTGCTGGTCGTCGAATCGGGCGCAGCACCTGCATTGAGTTCGATAACCATACCTATCCCCGTTTTTTACAATAATTTGGGTGTCATTCCTATTTCTTTTCCCATCTTACATTCTGAACCCATACGAACAGCATTACCAAGCAGTGTCAGTATTGACGGGGTGATGACCCAAAATTTAGTTGGCATCACCAGTTTAGACGCTATGGCAAAACGCGCATTACGTGATGATATTCCTGGTATTGTTTTGCGTGGAGTACTGCGTGCCGCCGTCAAGACTGCTTCACAAAAAGCATTAATGAGCAGTGATAATGGCTATGTGAAACTCGCTGGCATCGCGCTTAACGTGATGAATGTCATTACGGAATCAGCCGATGAGCGTAGTTGGCGCACATTGCCATCATTAATTAGTATCGCTCGATTTACACTGCCAGAGGGCAAACATACTTTCAGCGTAATGAATTCAAATGGCACTGTGAGTAGCGAATCAGTCAATATTAATGGCTCACACGCTTTAGTTACCGTTCGCACACTAGGTGATCAAACCTATTGGTCGCAGCCCATTTACAGTGGACAAATGCCTGCGCGAGTTGCTCTGCCCCCACAAAAAGTGGAAACACTAGACAGCAACGAATCAACACCTATTAATAAAAAAGAATCGTCCAATAAACGAACACAAAGAAACAAATTAAAAAAGAAGGTGAAAAAATGAAATTAACCCATCCAAAATATAAAAAAAACCATACGAATTTCGTGTTACTCGCCTCTTTACTATTGACATTAAATGCCTGCTCAACTGTTCCAACAGCACAAAATCCAAATAGCATTCCCGCAAAAGTAGAGCAACTCGGTGAAATGTCTTATTTACACGTTAGTAATATTGCCGCTCAAAAACGCAAACAACTTTTATTTGTTCAAGCGGAAATTAGCAATAGTGACTCGGATAATCAGCAACTGTTTTATCGTTTCAAATGGCTCGATGCAAACGGTTTTGTCATTGATAACGATGAAGCATGGCAACCTTTACTCGTTTACGCTGGACAAAAACAAACAATCAACGGTCTTGCTCCCACGCCTCAAGCGACCGATTTCAGAATTCTAGTTAGCAGTCCTGATAACACAGGGAATCCATAAATTTTAAGAGATTTTTTATGTCAAATATAACTTCAAAAAATACTGTAATCATCGCATTATCAAGCGCGTTGCTATTCACCGGTTGTGCCAATCAAACGCCTAATCTAAGTTCAGGGAACGTGGAGTATGGCGATAGTAAAGCAGTTGAAACACTCACAAATGAATTTGGCTCAACCGATCTGCAAAGCATCGCACAATCCATGTCAAATTCCCTTTTGCAATCCCCCGTTTTAAGCGCAAAGTTGCGTCCACTAATTACAGTGGCTGACGTTAAAAATCACACAAGTGAATACATTGATACAAAAGCCATTACTGATACCATTCGTGCAAAAATGTTAAAAAGTGGTTTAGTGCGATTTGCTGTTGATACCAGTGCGATGCAGAATCAAACAGATGAATTAATTCGTCAGAACTCTGGGTTATACAAAAAAAGTAAATCGAAAAAATTAGGGCAAATGGAAGGCGCTGACTTTCGCGTTGAAGGCACTATCGCATCTATTGTCAAACGTGCTGATGATGTTAAAGACGTTTATTATAAATTTAGCTTACAGCTCATCGATAACGAATCCGGTGTAATTGAATGGGCGGATGAAAAAGAAATCCGTAAAACGTCTAATCAATCTATGTTTTAAGGACAAATGATGAATCGCCAATTTTTACGCAGTTTGACATTACTGGCAACACTTGGATTTCTGACATCTGCTCAGGCGATGAAAATTGCCGTCACTGATTTAACTTACGCTGAAACGGTTAATCAATATTTTAGGGATATTGATTATCATGAAAAATCGAGCGCAAAATCACAACAGAGTGAAAACAATCATGATCATGGTTTTAACACTTCCCAGTCCAGTCATGACTCGTTTAATGCAAAATCACAAATTGACTATACAGATTCCCAAGGCACTTATCGTTATATTGAATACGGTGAACTGCATAAATTTGTCGGTGACATTAAAGGTGAATTGATACACAGTGGCTTTCAGGTCACGCAAGCAAAACCTTACACAGCTGCAAAAAATGAAAAGATTTTTGATATCATTGCTCGCATCAAAAAAGGGTATTATCCTAACGCGGATTATGTATTGTTTGGCACCGTCAGTGACTTAGAATTTCGTGATGAAGCCAACCCCATTATAGGCACTAACAACGTGGCAAATACGTTTAGCTTGATGCTTGTAGCGGAATTTAGTTTAATCAATACGAAAACGTATGAGGTCAAATCGTCTTTTAGCGCATCAGCAGAAGGACAAGATGTCAGATTGGGGAGTTCCAATAGTCGAGCAATACCTAGTCGCGGTAAAATTATTTCAGATGTTTCACGCAATATGGGTATGGAAGTGGCGCAGCAAATTAATTTTCAATTAGGTAATGGCGATAATTACCCAAGTGGTGACAGCGAATACAATCACGCTTTCCCATCACAACAACCTGAAGGCGAAATCATGCACTTTAGCCAGTAGTGTCACATTGCGTTAAATAAACAAAAACGCCCTAGAATTTTAACGTTCTAGGGCGTTTTTTATCGTACGAAAAGTGTCAAGTTATTTAGGTGCTTTCAAATCAGCAGACATATTCCATGGAGAAAATGGAAATGGCAATTTCTCCGTTGAAAATGTCAGAAACAGTAAAATGTGATACTCATAAATGGATAAACTACGTCCAAAATTGACGATATTTTCATTTCTCTCACCGCTCAGTAAGACAAACACCAATTGCATCAAAATCACTGCCCATGCAAGCCAGCGTGAAATTGTCACTACTACCGCAAAAATTAACATTAGAAAAATTCGTTTCCATGTTTGCAAGTGAGATAAATGACCGTTGATTTGTTCTTCCATTGTAATTAACCTCTGTTCATAATATCACGTAAATCGAGTGCAGCCGCATTCGCACGTGCGATATGATTTGCCATAGACAGTGAATAGTTTGCAAATAAACCATAACCACTACCATCTAAAACCATCGGACTCATAATAGGCGTTAAACTATTTTCTAATTCACGAATCATAATATCTACCGTACGCATCGCCCGTTTATCGAGCAAAATATCATGAAAATCATGTTTAACCGCACGCAAAATATGAAGCAACGCCCAACTTGCCCCACGTGCTTCGTAAAAAACGTTATCAATTTCAAGCCAAGGCACTTTTGTGGCTCCCTTGCCACTCGCTTCTTGAATTTCTAAATCCGTTAAGCCTGGTGAGAAATTACTACTTGAACTATTCGAACTCAGCCGTGTCGACAAATCACCTAAACGCTTAATAACAATCTCTGTGTACTGCCATAAGTTATCCGCACGCGCATAGAACTGCGCTTTTTTTGGTGCATTCGGATTTTGTAAGCGTTCCATGTATTTGTGTAGCGCTTCAATGCCTTTTTCGTATTCAGCTTCAGTTGCAGGCAACGCCCATGAATTGGGTTCATAGTAAAAATAAGGCTCAGCAATTGCTAAATCGGGATCTTGTTCTGATTGCGATTGATCACGTGCAAAATGGTTTCTTAATGCGGTTGTTCCATCACGTAGCATCACCAGCGCTCCAAATTCCCAGCTGGTAATGTTATCAAGCAACACCCCTGGTGGCGCAATGTCATTGGTAATATAACCACCACTTTTATGTAGTAATGTATCTGCAATATGCGCTAATGTACTTGAATAGGTATAACCTAACGGCAAGTCAACGGCTAACGCTTCATAACTTGGCGTTGCACCTTCTTCGCTTTCCTCGGCACTTACGTGCTCTGTTTTGATTGCTTCAGGGTTTGCCTGTAGGATAGCTTCTTCTAAAATGTTGAATTGCACAGGCTCCCTGCCCCACCATTGTGATAACACAAAGAGAACAAAAAGACTCGTTAACGTTAGAACACTCAAAATCCAAGCAGTACCTCTGGATTTGATGTCTGTTATTTTTTCGCTTGCCGCCATAATTTGAACCTTGAAAGCAAATATATTTGCGTGAAAATTATTTTAAAATTAAAGCGCATAGTAGCAGATTTTTACTTTTTTTGGGATGCTGAATATGGCTAAAAAAGCTTTTTTTTCGCACGCGGATGCGCGTTATCGTAGACTTTTGCTAAGTGCTCAAAGTCTAAATGTGTATAAATTTGTGTGGTACTAATGCTGCTGTGCCCGAGTAATTCCTGTACAGCCCGTAAATCTTGACTAGATTGCAATAAATGACTAGCAAAAGAATGTCGCAGCATGTGCGGGTGAACGTGGGACTGAATGCCTTTTTTTGTGCACCATTGCGCTAGACGATATTCTACGCTCCGCTGACTTAATCGCTCTCCTCGCACAGATAAAAAGACCGCTACTTCTTTATCAGAACGTGCTTGTCGATGAGTAAACCAATTTTGTAACGCCTCTATTGCTTTGCTACCAATGGGTAAAATTCGGGCTTTTCCACCCTTACCTTCTTGCACTCGCAGTGATTTACCTCGTAAATCAATATCAGCCAAATTGAGTTGAACTAATTCACTCAAGCGCAAACCCGATGAATAAAACAACTCAAACATAGCTAAGTCACGCACCTCTAAAACCGAATCAACGCCCGCATCAAGTAAACCACCAACTTCATCAACATCAAGTGTTTTAGGTAATTTTCGAGCCTGCTTAGGCGCTTTAACGTGTTGAGCTGGATTTGCACTGACAATCGCTTTCGTGAATAAATAGCGATAAAAACAACGAATAGCCGATAACTCACGCTGCAAACTTTTACTACTCAATCCTTTACGATGTCGCGTAGCAATGTGCTGACGAACATCACTTGTTTGCAATTGAGCCCATTGCTCACAGTTTTTGGTTAAACAAAAAGTCACCAAATGCTGCAAATCACGTTGATAACTTTTAAGCGTGTGAATTGACACCCGTTGCTCAACGTCAAGTTGCTTCAAAAAATCGGCTAATTGTTGTCTAGCAATAGCTTGCACGATTATTTTGAACGTTTAGTACTATTAAACGTATAAGATGAAACAATATTATGCTTATTAAAACGAATCACTAAATCTTCTGAATTACCACTACCAATTAAACTATAAGTGTAATCACCATACGTCCATGTTTTTAAACCATTCTCAATCCCTGTTCGCCATGGTGTACCAAATAGGTTTGTAATGTCTGTTTGGGTACTTTCCCCAATTTTGATACTTGTCACCTGACCTGCGGGAAATTCATGCCCAACCGTCATGCACGCTGTTAATAAAACCGCTGATAAAACAACCACTGTATTGCGGATAATTTTTTGAATATTAAAATTGATGTTTTTCATAGAGGTTTATCCTAAAATGTTAAGTCTTAGTTCGACGTAAAACGGAACTGGTTAAGTTACTGCATTAATAACGACTCAGTCGATGTGTCCAAATATAATCGGCTGATTGATAATAACTCATCACATCATTCACCAAATCAGTCTGTGCGTCAGGTGCCACAATACGATGCTCACCAAGTGGATCCTCAACCACATCCACCTTTTGCTGTGGTGATAAATACACTAATTTATTTTCTTTAAACAACCCTAATTTTTGATAATTACTAATTAAAGCCCGCCCTTTCTCTGGCGCGGTTTTCAAAATGTCTTGCCCGTAAAATTGGCTTTCATACTTTAAATTCAAGAGCCCAAGTAATGTCGGTGCAACATCAATTTGACTTGAAAGCGTTGTATTTTCAATGGTAGGAACGTGTTTTGGAGCATAGATGAAAAGTGGAATATGATATTTATCCACCGGCAATTCTGTTTTACGCGCACTGCCCGCGCAATGATCGGCCACCATAACAAAAATAGTATTGTCAAACCATGGTTTTGTTTTTGCTGTTTTGATAAATTCTTGAATTGCGTAATCCGTATATTTCACAGCCCCTTCACGACTTTCACCTGATGGAATGTCAATCTTTCCTTCTGGATAAGTATAAGGTCGATGATTAGTCGTTGTCATAATTTGAAAGAAAAAAGACTTATCTTGCGCAAAATCGTTATCAGCTTCTTTTAGGGTGCGATTGAAAATAATATCATCAGAAACCCCCCACGCATTTTTGAACGTCACTTCTTGAGAAGTAAATTGATTCTGATCCACAATACGATAGCCATTTCCTTCATAAAATGCGTTCATATTGTCAAAGTATCCCATGCCACCATATAAAAATGCGGTATCGTAACCGCGCTCTTGCAAAACATGACCTAGATTAAACAATTTTTCGTTATCAGGGCGTTTTACAATCGATTGACCGGCTGTTGGCGGAATAGAAAGCGTTAAAGCCTCTAAACCTCTTATGGTGCGTGTTCCAGTTGCGTAGAAATTAGTAAATAACGCGCCATATTGAAACCAATTATCCATAAAGGGCGTAATATTTTTCTTATTACCAAATTTGGTTAAATAATCCGCACTCAAACTTTCAACTGTGATTAAAATAATATTTAATCTTTTTTCTGGCGCATCTGCTGTAATTTGACGTTTGATGTTGTAGAGACCTTCATTTGTGGCGGCCAACTGCATTTTTATTTTTTCTGACAATTGCGCATCATCGGCTAAACGATAAAACTGCCGATAATTAAGTTCATTATTTCTAAAAGCTGAAAAAAATTGATAACCGCCATTTGCCGCAATTTCATTGAGGTAGGTGTTTTGTGAGAATTGATACGTTGTGCGATGAATAGCAAAATAACTCACGATAGGTAATGCAAACATTATCGCAGCTATCTTTAGTCTGCGAGGTAATTTTTCATCGTAGTGAAAAGTCATTGTAAAATGACGTCTAACTACAAAAAACACGCCCAAAGTTATAATGAAAATACCTGTTAACAGTTTCCCTAACGGATAAGATTCAACAATATTTTGAACCACTTCATGCGTATAAATTAAGTAATCTACCGCAATAAAATTAAAGCGTACACCAAATTCATCCCAAAATGTCCATTCCGCCAAAATCAGAAAAAATAGCCCATACAAACTCATTAAAAAGAAAATTGACGAAATGATTTTATTCAGTGAATGCGCATACCAACGTATTGGCATGGCAACAAGATATAACGTGTAAGGAATTAACAAATAACTATAAAACGCGCTATCGTAGATCACTCCCATCACAAAGGCGTGAAAAATTTGATTGATCGAGGTGTCAATATCTGCCCATTGTTTTACTAATAACGCCACGCGTAATAAAGCAAAAGACACTAGGTTGATAATGAAAAATAATTCCAAAATAGCAAAGCGCGAGCGTGGCAGAACTGACCGCATGGTTAAATATCCATAAACAGCATGGGAATGCCGTAAGTTAAAATAAAATAAGTAAATGCAAATGTAAGACTGGTGCTGATATTATGCGCAAAAAAACGCCGCAAAATATACGCTACAATGCCTAAATACCAACTGACTAAAAAGACAGCCAATCCAATACTGACCCATTCACGGTATTCATAGTGCATTTTAACCATGACAAAATCAAGCACTTCACACAAAATAGCGAGTGTCATAATAAAGTTTTCACATACAAAAATCGCAGTAAAAACACGTTGAAATAGTAAAATATTTTTGTGTAAAAACAAAAAGGTAGCCACCGATGAGAAAGCCATAATGGTTCGTAACGACACTTCCAATGAGCCATCTGCAAAATCAGCAATTAATCCTTCGACAATAATACCTGAAATCAAATAAAACAGAATGGTATTATAAGAAAATGTGCTACTAGGCGTTAAGTTAGTCGGGTCGGATTTAAACCAACATAATTGTAGGTAAGACAACAGTAAATTCATAATATATCGTGTGGTGTTTCTAATCGTTTTTTAATAACGTAATTAAACGTGTTGCAATGACTTCACTCATTTGTGTTAAAAATAAATGCCCCATACTAGCGTGAAAACGATTTTCGTCACGACTACCAATAGCCAGTAAGCCTTCCAATTCCGTGAATAACATGGGAATAATCGCGCACGATTTTACTTCATTTGCATTAAACCCAAACAGCACACGAGCCTGAGTCAATGTCGGCTGACCGCAACGCGGCAATCCATAACTTAATTCACGCGCGAATGGTTTTAAATCTTTACTTTCTGGTGAAATAAAAATAGTGTCGTAATCTGTATTAGGTGGGGATTGAATAATGCGAATCGCCGCAAAATCAGTCAAAAAATATTCAGATAGCACAAGATTAACATTTGTCACGACTTCTTCTAATGTTTTTGCATCGAGAAGCGCCAAGTTTAATTTGTGCATTCGATTTACTGCCGCGTCGTTATCTCGAGCAATGTCAATTAACTCAATGAGTTGATTTTCCATTTCCTGGTAACGTCCACGAAACAGCTCTAATTGCTTTGAAATTAAAGAAACAGCTCCACCACTAGGATGAGGAATACTCAAATTTTCGAGTAATTGAATGTGTGTTGTAAAAAAATCAGGGTGTTCTTGCAAATAAACAGCAACCTGCTCATCATTGATTTCAATAATTTTTTTTGACACCGTTGCTTTTAATGCTTTCGGTTTAACGCTTTTTGGGCTTTTTGGGCTTTTCGCTTTTTTTGGTGTAGTTGACACGTCTTTGTCTGTCATAGTGCAATAAACCCTTCAAACACAGACACCGCAGCGCCCGTCATCAACACAGGATAACCACGCCCAGCCCAACTAATATCCAAATGCCCACCCGCAAGCTCAACGCGTACAGAGCTATCTAATAAATTTTGCTCAATTCCAATCACAACTGCCGCACAAGCACCACTTCCACATGCAAGTGTTTCACCCGCGCCACGTTCGTAAACGCGTAATTTAATAATATCTCGGCTAATCACTTGCATAAAGCCAATGTTGGCACGTTCAGGAAAAATAGCATGGCTCTCGAGCGCTTCGCCAACTATTTCCACTGGTGCGGTTTTAATATCATTGACTTGCAACACAGCATGGGGATTACCCATAGAAACCGCACCAAATGCTTTTTCCGTATCATTCATTTTTACCGTGTAAAAACGTGCTTCTTGCTCTGCAATTAATGGAATCTCTGAAGGTAAATGACGTGGAATGCCCATATCAACCGTGATTAAATCCTCGTCTGCAAATCGCAAAATAAGTTGCCCAGACTTTGTTTCCACAATGATTTCATCTTTGTCTGTTAATTTTTTATCACGAACAAATCGTGCAAAACAACGCGCTCCATTACCACATTGACCTACTTCACTACCATCGGCATTAAAAATACGATATTTAAAGTCTGCGTTAGGTTGGCTAGTTTGCTCCACAACTAATAATTGGTCAAAACCAATCCCTGTATGGCGATTGGCCATGAAACGGATTTTTTTGGGCGAAAGAGCAATACGTTGATTAATCGCATCGACCACGACAAAATCGTTACCAAGACCGTGCATTTTTGTAAATTTCATAAGCATTTTATTATTAAACTTGTGTGCCACCAACGGTAATACCATCAATTTTAAGTGTAGGTTGACCAACACCAACGGGCACGCTTTGCCCATCTTTTCCGCAAGTTCCAACACCACTGTCTAGCTCTAAATCATTGCCTACCATAGATACTTTTGTCAGAACATCGGGGCCATTTCCAATAAGAGTCGCGCCTTTTACAGGACGCGTAATTTTGCCGTTTTCAATCAAATAAGCTTCACTAGCGGAAAACACAAATTTTCCCGATGTAATATCTACTTGCCCGCCCGCAAAATTTTTCGCGTATAAGCCATTTTTAACCGATTTGATAATCTCTTCTGGATGATGTTGCCCTGCGAGCATATAGGTATTTGTCATACGAGGCATCGGCAGATGAGCGTAAGATTCACGTCGTCCATTGCCAGTTGACTTTACCCCCATTAAACGCGCGTTTAAGCGGTCTTGCATATACCCTTTCAAAATGCCGTTTTCAATTAAAACCGTATTTTGCGATGTTGTCCCTTCGTCATCAATACTTAGCGAACCACGACGACCTTGAAGCGTCCCATCATCAACAACAGTACATAATTCTGAGGCAACGCGCTCACCTACGCGCCCACTAAAAGCCGACGTTCCTTTACGATTAAAATCACCTTCAAGCCCATGTCCAATAGCTTCATGCAGCAAAATACCTGGCCAACCCGCACCTAATACGACTGTCATATTGCCTGCAGGCGCCTCACCTGCTTCTAAATTAACGAGTGCTTGCCGCACAGCTTCTTTGGCATAATCAAAAGCCGCCTCTTTCTCAAAGAACATTCCATAATCACAGCGGCCACCACCACCCATACTGCCTTGTTCACGCTTACCGTTTTCTTGAACAATAACAGTCACATTTAAGCGTACCAGTGGGCGAACATCTGCAAGTAAATGCCCATCTTGATTAGCTACCAAAATATGTTCATAAACGCCCGAAAGACTGACGATAACTTCTTCAACACGCGAATCTAATTTTCTCGCTTGTGCATCAATATCGTTCAAAAAATCAATTTTTTGCTGATCTTCAAGCGATTTTAACGGATTCACCGCTGGATAAAGCAATCGTGCATTTTGCGTAATAGCGTTTAGATTGACCTGCGCATGTTGCCCTTGGCGCGTAATCGCTTTTACATTTTTGATAGCTTCAAACAAAATAGGAATTTCTAAACGGTCGCTATAAGCAAAACCCGTTTTTTCACCCGCTACAGCGCGAACACCTGCGCCTTGTTCGATGCTATGATGCCCTTCTTTAACAATACCGCCTTCAAGCACCCAAGACTCTGAATGTGTTGATTGAAAATAAATATCAGCCGCATCCACCTGTGCACTTAAAAGATGCCCCATCAATCTCTCAATGTCGACATCTTGAATATTTGCGGGTGTTAAAATAGCGTGTCGTGCAAGGTCAAGTAAGTGCATAAAATCCTTCTCTTTATTTTTTAAGTTGATTATTTGGCAGTAGACAATAAATTCACTAAAATTTGTTCATAAATTTGACTCAACATATCCAAATCATCAACCCCAATATGCTCATTAACTTTGTGAATACTCGCATTTAAAGCACCAAGCTCAATAACTTGTGCGCCGGTAGGTGCAATAAAACGTCCATCAGATGTACCTCCGCCCGTATCATCAAGCGTTTGAAAACCTGTAACAGATTCGATAGCCTCATGCGCTGCATCAATCAACGTCCCTTTTTGTGTTAAAAATGGATTGCCAGATAAACGCCAAACGATATCGTATTTCAAATCATGGCGATCTAAAATGGCATGTGTTCGCTGTTTAATGACATCGTCGGTTAACTCTGTGCTGAAACGTAAATTAAACTGTACATTAGCATTAGCGGGAATCACATTTTCAGCGCCAGCGCCACTATTGAAATTGGAAATCTGCAAACGAGTTGGTGGAAAAAATTGATTGCCTTCATCCCACACTTCATTAATCAATTCATTGAGCGCAGGGGAAATTCGGTGAATGGGATTATCTGCCAACTCAGGGTACGCAACATGCCCTTGAATACCGTGAACGGTTAAATTTGCACACAATGAACCGCGTCGTCCCACACGAATGACGTCGCCAATTTTTTTATCGCTTGATGGTTCACCAACAAGGCACCAATCAATTTTATCGCCACGTTTTTCAAGTACATCCACCACCTTGACCACACCATGCGTAGCAGCACCTTCTTCATCGCTTGTCAGCATAATAGCTATTGAGCCAACATGATGAGGATTTTTAGCTATAAAACGCTCAACAGCCGTCATAAACGCCGCAATACCCCCTTTCATATCCGCTGCGCCACGCCCGTAAAGATTACCGTCACGAATAGTTGGCTCAAATGGTGGCGATTGCCATAAATGCAAGGCACCCACAGGCACAACGTCCGTATGCCCTAAAAAAACAAATAATGGTTTTTCTTCCCCACGGCGCAACCAAGCATTTTCCGTATCACCAAAATTTAACCGTTCGTCAATAAAACCCAAGGGCTTTAAACGCGCGGCAAGGAGATCAAGACAGCCTGCGTCATTTGGTGTGACAGATTCACGTCGGATTAAATCCTTTAATAACTCTAATGTATTGCTCATAATAAATTGCGCTCATAAATAGCAACATCAAAACCAATAAATAAATGCGTACCGCTATCAAGAACTGGGCGCTTTAATAAGGTGGGATGCGCCACAATTAAGGGTAAAGCATTTTCAACCGTCATCGCTAAATGCTGTTGCTGCGATGATAATTCTCGCCAACTGGTACTTTTTTTATTTAATAAACACTGCCAATCATCCACCCGCGCCGCAAAATTCTCAAGTAATTCAACTGATAATCCTGCAACGCGAACATCGTGAAATTCATACTCCAGTTGATTTGATGTCAACCAATGACGTGCTTTTTTCACAGTGGAGCATGTCGCAATTCCGTATATAACAATCATGATTCAACCATTATTCTCCGCTTAATAACTCTTCAATAGGCGGAAGTTCTGGATCTGTTTTGCATCGGACTTTATAAACATCAATAAGTTCCATTAAAGCTTGCTCTAAATCACCTAAAATTTCTTCTTCATATTCAATTTCGTCTTCAGGGACTTCACCTGATTCTAAATAATCTTTTTGAACATTGACGCCTTCTTCAACAGAAAGGATAGAGTACATTAAGGTAGTGCTTGAAATTTCTTTGCTCATAATAATAGTGTTAGTAGTTAATGGTGAATGGAAAAGGTGAAAAAACGAACCCGATTAACGGGGAAAGACAACAGTTACTTATTTTGATACATAACGCGTCACGTCTTCTATACCAGCGGTGAGAAATCCGTTTTTGCGCAGTCGACAGGCATCACAAGTGCCACATGCTTCACCGTGTTTACTTGCTGAGTAGCATGACACAGTTTGTCTATAATTCACGCCTAGTTGAATGCCTTGCTCAATAATTTGTGCTTTGGTTAAATGAATCAGTGGTGTGTGAATTTTAAAAGGTACACCTTCAACACTCGATTTTGTTGCCACATTCGCTAATTTTTCAAACGCTTCAATAAACTCAGGACGACAATCTGGATACCCCGAATAGTCGACAGCATTTACGCCCATGAAAATATCTTGTGCTTTTAATACTTCCGCCCAACCGAGCGCGAGCGACAAGAAAACTGTATTACGTGCAGGTACATACGTGACGGGAATGCCTGCTTCTAAGCTTTGAGGTACATCAATATGCGAATCGGTTAACGCCGACCCACCAATACTACCTAAATCTAAACGTATGATTTTTAATTCAACTTCATAATCCGCAGCTATTTTTGCCGCTGCTTGTAACTCTGCGTTATGACGTTGACCATAGTCAAAACTCAACGCATAACACATATAACCTTGTGATTTGGCCGTTGCTAAAACAGTAACGGAATCTAATCCACCAGAAAGTAAAACAACTGCTTTTTTAGCCATTCTTATTTTCCCTGTGCGTCTTGCCACAATAATTTATGTAATTGAATCTGAAAACGCACTGCTAATTTATCTTCTAATATTTTTTCTGCTAATTGTGTCGGATTTTGCTGCTCGGCAACTGGCGAAAATAAAACACGACAATGATTCGTTAAATCATATTGTGCGAGTATATTCTTTGACCAGTTATAATCTCCCTCGTCAGCAATCACAAATTTAACTTCATCTTGCGCGGATAAAAACGCTATATTTTCGTAACGATTTTTATCCATTTCACCCGAAGAAGGCGTTTTTAAATCCATTACTTTTGTCACGCGTAAATCCACTTTTGACACATCGAGTGAACCGCTGGTTTCTAGCGATACAAGGTAACCTAAGTCAACTAAGTTCGCCAGCAAAGGGATACATGCGCTTTGCGCTAACGGTTCACCACCTGTTACACAGACATGGCGACAACGATATTTTTCAACTTCTGCAAAAATAGCCTCAAACGCCATTTTTTTTCCACCTGAAAAGGCATAACTGGTATCACAATACACACATCGAAGCGGACACCCTGTCAAACGAACAAATACCGTTGGTAACCCTACAGTACTTGATTCACCTTGCAGCGAATAAAAAATTTCACTAATGCGCAGCGTATCGAGCATCAATTTTTCACATCTGTAAATTGCTGCAATTTCTTCGCTGCAACTTGTGCTGATGGCGAACTTGGAAAATCTGTAATCACACGAGTAAAATAGTCTTTCGCTTTTACCGTATTATGTTGTTCCATCTCCATAAGACCAAGCCTCAGCAACGCATCAGGAACTTTCGCACTATTGGGATATTTTTCAATTACTAAATTAAATGCCTTACGTGCAGCATCGTTATTTTTATTCACACGATACGCCTCACCCAACCAATATTGCGCATTATTTGCATATTGATTATTTGGATCTTTACTTAGCAACGCATTAAATTGCGTAATTGCTTCAAGCGTTTGACCATTACGAAACGCATCATAGGCTTGTGTATATTGCTGTTTCTTATCGCCATCGGCACTTTGCCCCGAAGACGATGTAGCTGTAGATTGAGCTGGCTTAGGCGTTGAAGCGGGAGTTTCTGCTTCTTGCTCTTTTGGAGCAGGTGGCTCAGCTGCTGGACTCGATTTATTGCTATTAATTTTCGTTTCCACTTGTTGCAAACGATCATCAAAATCAGAATACATAATCGATTGCTTCTTTTTTAACTCAGCAATTGAGTTGGCCTGCTCTTCAATTTTGCCGTTTAATTGCTGAATTTCATTCTGCGCTTCATCTAGTCGCGTCATCAGTTCATAAGTATTATTGACAGATGTATTCGCTTGAGCTGGAATGACAGCAGGTACGCCACTGGGATAAGATGAGTTATCAATGACAGGCGCAAGTTCTGCAAACGCAACACTCGAAAGCGACCATAACAAAAGCGCAGAAAATTTTTTCATAATAATTTAGTAAGCAAGCTCAACGCGACGATTAAGTTCCCAAGATGATTCATCATGCCCCATCGCCACAGGTTTTTCTTCTCCGTAACTAACAACACTCAATTGACTCTCTGATACACCTTGAGCTTTGAGCATTGCAGCAATAGATTTTGCACGCTGCTCACCTAAACCAATATTATATTCACGTGAACCACGTTCATCGCCATTTCCTTCCAACACAATATGTTGACTCGGATTAGCCAATAAATAGCGTGCATGCGCTGCAATAACAGGAATAAAATCTTGCTGTACTTGGCTGCTATCCAGCATAAAGTAAATAGTTCTTTTTGATAACGGGTTATTTGGATCGCTAAATTCAGGTGGCAACCCATTCGCGCCACGTGCACCATAACGGCCACCATTAAGGCCCGAACCACCAAAGCTTGAACCACCGTTTAAGCCGCTAGTTGACGCATCGCCAATACCGTTAGCACCATTTAAACTTCCATCAGTCAAACTTCCATCTTTTTCTTCATCCGAACTACAACCCGCTAGGGCTAACGTACTTAAAAGGGCGAACATCGCCATTTTGTTATTTAATTTCATTGTTATTTCCAATTAGTTAAGGGGTTAAAAAGTTAAATAAATTATTTATTTAGGCGACCAAGCTGGTTCGCGCACTTCAGAACTATCAAAAACCAGTTTCTGCTGCATTTTACCATCGATAGAAACAGCAGATAAATAACCAGTACTTCCTTTTCGTGACGCGTAAAGTACCATGCTACCATTGGGCGCAAAACTGGGTGATTCATCGAGTGGACCTGACGTAAGAACGCTAATGGATTTTGAATTCACATCCATCACGCCAATACGATAATCACCGCCATTACCATGTACCATAGTGATATATTTACCATCTGGAGAGAAACTCGCTCTCGCGTTATAACTACCACTAAAAGTGATTCGTTTTTCTTCGCCGCCTTGCGAAGGAATCACGTATAACTGCGGCTTACCGCCACGATCAGAGGTAAATACAATATTTCGACCATCAGGTGACCATGTAGGCTCTGTATCAATCGAACGGTTTTTTGTTAATTTAGTCACATTACGTGAACCTAAATCTAAAATATAAATATCGGGACTCCCATCTTTTGATAAAGTAACAGCAAGTTTTGTACCATCTGGCGACCAAGCTGGTGCGCCGTTAATGCCGGGAAACTCTGCCACTCTTTCACGTTGACCCGTTGCAAGGGTTTGCGTGTAAATTGCGGCGCTTTTTTTCTCAAAGGATACATAAGCCACTCGAGCTGCATCAGGCGACCAAGCAGGTGACATTAACGGCTCTGGTGAAATGGCAATCGCTTTTGCATTCGCACCATCGGCATCCGCCACCATCAATTGATGTGTACTTTGAGTGCCTTGACGGGTACTTGTTATATAAGCAATTCTTCCGCTAAATACGCCTTTTTTGCCCATTAATCGTTCGTAAATCAAATCACTAATATGATGCGCTGCATTGCGCAAATGTGTGACCGATGATGGTATACGACCATCTAGTATCGACTCACCTTTGGCTACATCAAATAATTCAAACTCAATATTAAATTGCGCCCCATTAGGTTGAACACGTCCAATCACAATGTAATTTTGTCCAAGACCTTTCCAGTCGGCAAATCGGATAGCGTCAGCCGTACTAGGACGAGAAGGCATATTTTGTGGATTTAAGGGTTTAAAATACCCGCTACGCTGCAGATCAGAACTCACCACACTACTCAAATCAAGTGACGCACCCTGTGAGGCAAATGGCACAATTGCAATGGGTGTCGCACTTTCAACACCTTCTGTAATTTCAATAGACATTTCGGCATAACTTAAAGGCGCAAAACACGATCCTATTGCACTCACTAAAACGAGTTTTTTAAATAAATTCACGCAACTATTTCCTCTCAATATTACTTTTTTATTTTTAAATTTATTTGGGATCAAACACAAATGTAACCGACTTGAATTCACGCGCAAATAGCTCTCTATCTGGAGGTACTGGCAAAGGTGAAGCATTATTCACAGCATTTTCAGCTGATCGATCAAACATTTCATCCCCACTGCTTCTTTCAATAGATACATCAAGTACTGTTCCGTCTGAGGCTAATTTAACGCGAACCGTACATTTTAAATTTGCACTATCAGGTGAGCGTATCCAACTACGGTTTACTTTTTGCTTAATAGCTTGCATCGCTTTATCTTTAGCTTCAGCCTGTGCATTTGCTATTGCCGCATTTGCAGCATCAGCGGCTTGTTTTGCTGCTGCTTCTCTTGCTCTATCGGCAGCAGCTCTATCGGCCGCCTGCTTTGCCAGTGCATCGGCACGCGCTTTTTCTGTCGCAAGTCTATCCGCTTCAGCTTTTGCTGCTGCATCCTTAGCTGCTTTATCAGCTGCTTGCTTTGCTGCCGCTTCGGCTTTAGCTATTTGTGCTTTCTCGGCTGCCAATTTTTCTGCCTCTGCTTTTTTAGCTGCTTCTTTTTTTGCTTCCGCTTCAGCTACTTTTTTTGCTTCAAGCTCTGCTTTTTTGGCTTCTGCTTTTTCTTCTGCTAATTTTTCTGCTTCTGCTTTTTTGGCCGCTTCTTTTTTCGCGTCAGCTTCAGCCACTTTTTTAGCATCAAGCTCTGCTTTTTTAGCGTCAGCTTTTTCCGCAGCTTCTTTAGCCGCTTTTTCTGATGCTAATCGTTCGGCGGCAGCTTCTTTTTCGTGCTCCGCTTTTTTGGCGTCTTCCGCTTTTTTAGATTCAACGCGCTCAATGGCTTTTTTTGCCTCCTCTACACGCTGTGCTTCTGCTTTTTCTGTCGCTATTTTCTGCGCTTTTACTTTTTCATCTAACGCTTGTTGCTTTGCTTCTTGTGCTTTCTGCTCTTTCTCTGCCACTTCACGCATTGCCGCTTTTTTTGCGTCGGCTTTTGCGGCTTCAACTTGTTTAGCTTTCGCGGCAGCTTGTTCTTGAGCTCGCTTGTCTTCTAAACTTTCTTTTGGTGGCTCAATTTTTTTTGGCTCCTCAATTTGAGGCTCTTCAACAGGTTTTGGTTTAGGTGCCGGCGGAGGTGGCTTTTGCGTTTCCACTGGTTTAGCTGGCTTGACTTGAGGCAGTTCCTCAAGCATCGTTGCGTGCATAACTTCGGGCTCGGCCTCTGGCTCAGGTGGCGCTGGTTTATATATAGCACTCAACGCAAATAACGCTAAAAGCGTTAAATGAAACGCAAGCGCTAATAAAAAAGGCTTGGAAAATTTTTGATTACGCATTGAAGCCGTTAATTTTCATCTTTAGTCATTAAACTGACACTCGGCACACCAGCATGTTTTAAATCTGCCATCGTGGTGACCACTGTGCCATAATCAACGTTCTTATCCGCGTTGATTAATACTTGAGTTTCAGGCTTATTTTTTAAAATCATTTCCACGCGTGGATAAATCGCTTCTTTTGAAATCGCTTCATCCTCACCATCTCCACTATTAATAAAATAATTACCGCCTTGCTGAATAGATATCACAAGCGGTGGCGTATCGTCTTTTTGCTCAACCATCGCTGCTTGTGCTTTAGGCAAATCCACCTCAACGCCTGATTGCAACATAGGCGTCGTAATCATAAAAATAATCAGTAGTACTAACGTGACATCGATATAGGGTACGACGTTAATTTCAGCCATAGGACGCCGACGACCGGCTTTTTTATTACTTACATTCATTTACTGTGCGCCTGTCTTTGCAAAAGGACGATAAATTCTTCAACAAATAACTCATAACGCCCCGTTAAACGATCAAGACGTGTTGAAAATCGATTGTAAGCCACCACAGCTGGAATAGCGGCAAATAAACCAATAGCAGTAGCAATCAACGCTTCAGCAATACCCGGAGCAACTTGCGCTAACGTGGCTTGCTTCACATTTCCTAATGCCATAAACGAATTCATAATCCCCCAAACCGTGCCAAATAAACCGACATAAGGGCTTGTCGATCCAACAGTCGCTAAAAACGCTAAATGTTCATCAAGACGATCAAGCTCACGCAATAATTCAATACGCATAACGCGTTGTGCACTTTCTACTTGAACAGCCGGCTCTACATTACCACTAATACGCATACGAGAAAATTCTTTATATCCCGCTAAAAAAATTTTTTCAATGCCTTCTGGCTCAAAATCTTTCGCTGCTAATTTTCGATATAATTCTGACAATGACACGCCAGACCAAAATTGCTCCTCAAATTCGTCTGTAATTTCAATCGCGCGATTAAGATCTTTGCGCTTTGAAAAAATGAAAGTCCATGACACAAGCGATGCGGTAAACAACACCAGCATCACAAATTGCACCACAAAACTCGCCTCAGTTACTAAATGGAAAATCGATAAATCAGTATTCATGGTTTAATAATTAAAAATTGCTTCAATAAGAAATCGGGAATCGCTGTCGGCTGCATTTTACTTGCTTCAATACAGGCAACGCGACAGTGACAAATACAAAGGTTCACATCACCAAATTTAATTGTTTGCTCAAACACTAAACTGGCTTTTTTCAACTCTACAATCGTTGCACTAACGTGTAATAAATCATTAAATCGTGCAGGACGTAAATAATCAATTTGCATCGCGCGTACCGCAAACATGACACCATGCTCCTCACGCAGTTGATCTTGCTCAAATCCTAATTCCCGCAACATTTCTGTGCGAGCACGCTCAAAAAAATTCAGATAATTGGCATGATAAACAACGCCGCCAGCATCTGTATCTTCATAATATACACGCACAGGCATTACAAAAGCATTTTTCATAGCGCCAATAAATCCATCGTATTTGCAACAATTGTTGGGGCAGTTAGTCCAAAATGCAAGTAAGCCGCTGAAGTTGCAACACGACCGCGTGGGGTTCGCATGATAAAACCTTGTTGCAATAAATACGGTTCAAGTACATCTTCAATTGTACCGCGCTCCTCACTAATTGCGGCAGCAAGCGTATCTAATCCTACCGGCCCACCAGAAAAATTTTCAATCAGCGTCAACAAAAATCGTCTATCTAAAGAATCAAAGCCTTGGCTATCTACTTTGAGCATTGTTAACGCTTGAGCCGCGACGTCTTCAGTGATTACACCATTGCTTTTGACTTGTGCAAAATCGCGCACTCGGCGCAAAAGACGATTTGCAATACGCGGTGTACCACGCGAGCGCTGAGCAATTTCTTTTGCGCCTTCGGGTTCTATAATCAAATTCAATACCTGAGCCGAACGCGTAACGATATGCGTTAATTCTTCAATGGTATAAAAAACTAAACGCTGTACTATGCCAAATCGATCGCGTAGCGGTGAAGTTAATAGTCCCGCTCTTGTTGTTGCACCAATCAAAGTAAACGGCGGCAGATCAATTTTAATGGAACGCGCGGCAGGGCCTTCGCCAATCATTAAATCAAGTTGATAATCCTCCATCGCTGGATACAAAATTTCTTCAACAGCAGGACTTAATCGATGAATTTCATCAATAAATAATACGTCATGCGCCTCTAAATTCGTCAGTAATGCAGCTAAATCACCAGCTTTTTCAAGCACGGGAGCAGCTGTTTGTTTCAAACTTACACCCATTTCTGCCGCGACAATCATGGCGAGCGTTGTTTTACCAAGACCTGGTGGACCAAAAATCAACGTATGATCCAGCGCCTCACCTCTTGCTAAGGTTGCCTCAATAAAAATCGCCATCTGAGTCCGACATTCTTCTTGTCCAACATAATCAGCCAAGCGCTTTGGACGCATCGCTCGATCCAGTCCTTCCTCGCCATAACTCGACTTAGAGGCAATTAAACGGTCTTCTTCAATCATTTAACACTACTCTGCAAAGCAAGACGGATAATTGTTTCACAATTTTTTCCTTCTGGCTCAATAGATGACACCATGCGACTGGCTTCGAGTGGTTTATAACCAAGCGAACACAACGCGCTAATTGCTTCAACACGAGCGCTACCCATGTTAGGCATTTCCACGGGCTGCGCATTATCACCTTTAGGTAATTTATCGCGTAATTCCATGATTAATCTTTCGGCGGTTTTTTTACCCACACCCGGTAATTTTACTAGGGCTTGTGTGTCATTATTTTGCACACAACGTTGGAATTCTTCAGCTGATTGTCCAGATAAAATTGTTAATGCTAATTTCGCGCCAACGCCATTAATTTTAATTAACGTTTTAAACAGCATTTTATCGGCTTCGTTTGCAAACCCAAAAAGATTATGCGCATCTTCTCGAACAATTAATTGCGTCTGCAACGTCATTTCTGCTCCAAGTTCCGGCAAATCATAAAACACCGTCATTGGAGCTTCAATTTCGTAACCCACACCATTCACATCTAAAACAATTAAAGGCGGCGCTTTTCGTGCAATTTTGCCACGCAAAAAACCAATCATTATCTTCTACTCAACTGTAAACGTTGCTGCGTTTGATAAAAATGGGCATGACAAATAGCAATCCCTAGTGCATCACTCGCATCGATTTGCATATTTCCTTGAATATTGAGCAATATTTTTACCATTTGCTGAACCTGTAGTTTATCTGCGCCGCCCTTGCCTGCAACCGTTTGCTTGACTTGTCGTGCGGCATATTCAAAAACGGGAATATCGTGCATTTGCACAGCGCAAATAGCAGCACCACGTGCTTGACCAAGTTTGAGTGCTGAATCGGCATTTTTACTCATAAATACCTGTTCAATTGCCATCTGTTCAGGTTGATATTCATTTGTCACCTGCAAAATACCATCAAAAATTTGCTTTAATTTTTGAGGAAAATTATCACCTGTAATTTTCAGCGTCCCACTCGTCACATAACGATAGCCATTTGGGAAAAAGTCAATAATGCCGTATCCCGTTAAACGTGAACCGGGGTCAATGCCGAGAATTTTCACTAACTCATCAAGGCCATAATTTCATCACTAATATCCCCATTTGAATAGACGTTTTGCACATCATCTAAATCTTCCAATCGCTCAATGAGTAACATCATTTTTTCAGCATTTTCCGTATCTAATTCCGCTTTCGTACTCGCTTGCATGGTAATTTCAGCACTGTCTGGCTCAAAACCACCTGCAATTAACGCTTCTTTTACATTCAAATAGTTTTCGAGCGTCGTAATGACGTCTTTTGAGCCATCATCATTTGTAATCACATCATCAGCACCTGCATCAATTGCTGCTTCCATTAACGCGTCTTCGTCTACATCAGAACTATAGCTAATAATGCCTAATTTACTAAACAAATAGGCAACAGAACCATCCGTTCCTAAATTGCCGCCTGATTTACTAAACGCGTGACGTACCTCACCCACAGTGCGCTGTTTATTATCGGTTAAACAATCAACAATGACTGCAACGCCGCCGGCACCATAACCCTCATAACGAATTGCTTCATAATGCACACCTTCGAGCGTTCCAGATGCTTTTTTAATGGCAGTATCAATTGTATCTCGACGCATATTAGCACCAAGCGCTTTATCAATAGCAGTGCGCAATGCTGGGTTACTTGACGGATCAGCGCCACTACCTTTTACTGCAACGCTAATTTCCCGCAAAATTTTAGTAAAAATTTTGCCACGAAGCGCATCTTGTCCAGCCTTACGATGTTTAATATTTGCCCATTTACTGTGACCAGCCATGTTGCCTTTCTCTCCAAAAAATATTTATAAATTGTAAAATTAACTCTATTTTTATTTTATATAACGCTTCATATCCAAGCTTAAATACCCTAATTATGGGTATTTATTCAATCAAATTAAACGTTAAAATTTTTCTGAAATCGTATTCTTCCACAAAAAAATCTGCTTTATTTCGCACAGCATCCCTAGCAATTACACCACCAAAACCAATGACTTTTGCGCCCGCTTTTTGTGCTTCTAAATCTGTTTGACCATCGCCAACCATAACAACATTATGTGACTCTAATGATTCAACAATGACTGCTTTACCGCCATTTTTTGTCAACGGTGACGCTGTGTCGTAACCTAAATACTGACCATTATTATCAAAATAGATGTCAACGGCATGAATATTGGACTCGGGTACATGTAAAATTTTGGCTAATGGTAAAATTGCCGGCAACAATCCGCCGCTAATTATATGAACAGATTTATTGTGCTGCGCAAGCTGCTTAAAAACAACCTCAACCCCATCAACTAATTCGCTTATATACAATTTTGACAGCCATTCTATATCTGCGCGACTAGGTTTAATTAAATCTAAGCGTTTAGCATAAATAGCTTCAAGCGGTACATCGCCATTCATTGCGGAATCTGTTAACTGAGCGAGTTCATCACCAAGCCCAACCCGTTTAGCCAGTTCATCTACCCCTTCAATTTTGCTTAATGTACTGTCGCAATCAAAGCAGATAACATCAAAACTCATAACACTATTTGTGTTACTTCATGAACAGCTTCTAAATCGGCTACTTGTGACAATAAGTCCGCATTTAACGATTCAGAAATGCTAATAACAGCCATTGCTTTATCTTGGCTGTCAGCTGCACTTACTTGCATTCTTGAAATATTAATGCCTGCATGACCCAAAATAGCGCTAATTGCTGAAATAACACCCGGCTTATCATCATGACTAGTAATCAATAATGTACCTTCAGGAATGACTTCAATATTGAGCGTATTAATCGATACCAAACGGGGCTGACGTCCACCTAACAAGACACCTGATACAGTAGTTGTTTTTTCAGCGCTGTAACCCGTTAACGTAATAAGCGACACATAGTCTTGTGTTTCTTTGGAAACAGATTCTGTCAATGCGAGTCCTTGACGTTTTGCAATATTTTCAGCATTAACGCGATTAACTGGTGTTGAAAATTGCCCACTCAACACACCCACCAATGCCGCAATAGATACAGGACGTGGCGAAACATCCGCTGCCTTACCAAACAAACCAACCTCTAATTTCGTTAAAGGCACTGAACTGAGACCGGCAAGCACTTTTCCAAGCTGCGTGGCTAAATTGACAAAATCACTGGATTTTTTCAATTCTTCCGCTGAAACACGAGGTAGATTAAGCGCGTTAATTGCTTCACCTGTACGCAAAAAAGTCACCGCTTGTTTTGCAATTTCAACACTGACTGCAAGTTGCGCTTCGCTTGTTGACGCGCCTAAATGAGGCGTAAAAACAATATTATCTAACGCTAAAAGTGGCGAACCAATAGGCGGTTCAATCTCAAAAACATCCAGCGCAGCCCCTGCAATTTTTTTGTTTTTTAGCGAATCATAAAGTGCTGCCTCGTCGATTAATCCACCTCTCGCACAATTAATCAACATGGCATTTGATTTCATTTTTTCAAA
>JBDLQG010000002.1:0-34626 GCA_039800705.1 Pseudomonadota bacterium | reverse complement strand
GCAGGAGCAGGTTTGCTTAAAAGAAGTCAGCGTCATTGTTGCTGCGCTGAGTATTCAAGATCCACGTGAAAAACCAGCGGATAAAATGCAGCAAGCTGAAGCGAAACAGGCGGTTTTTAAACATCCAGAATCGGATTTTCTATCGCTGCTCAATTTGTGGAATGTGTTTGAAGAGCAGAAGAAAAAATTATCCAATAATAAGTTGCGTAAATATTGCACAGATAATTTTTTGTCGTATATGCGTATGCGCGAATGGCACGATAATCACACGCAAATTTTGCAAGTCATTAAAGGTGATTTGAAAATGCACCCAAATGAAAATGACGCAAGTTATGATCAAATTCATCGTGCATTATTAACAGGCTTATTATCCAATATTGGCTTTCGCCATGAGCAATATGAATATCTTGGTGGGCGTGGCCTTAAGTTTTTTATTTTTCCCGGATCTGGACTGCATAAATTACGCCCGAAATGGATAGTTGCCGCAGAGCAGGTGGAAACCAGTAAAGTTTACGCGAGAACGGTAGCGCGTGTTGAGCCTGAATGGATTGAAGATTGCGCGTCACATTTAGTCAAACATAATTATTACGATCCCCACTGGGAAAAGAAAAGTGCGAGGGCGATGGTGTATTCACGCACGTTACTACATGGTTTGACTTTGCAAGCGGGTCGAAAATTACCTTATGACCACGTTGACTCTAAAGCCGCACGAGAAATTTTTATTCGCAGCGCATTGGTTGATCACGATTATCACAGTAATGCGCCATTTTATGTGGCGAATCAAAAATTGCTTGAAGAAGTGGGCATGATTCAACATAAAGGCCGTCGCGTGGATTTAGTGGAAGATGAGCAATGGCTGTATGCGTTTTATGATCATAAATTACCGGCTGATATTATTAGCGGCGTGACGCTTGATACATGGCGTAAAAAAATCGAGCGCGAAAATAAAGCATTTTTGTTTTTAACCAAAGAAGATTTAACCCGTGAAAAGGGTGAAGACTTTGTGAATGAATGGGATTTTCCCGATCACAAAAAAGTTGGAAAACTGACTATTGCGCTTCAATACCGCTTTGAACCAGGGCACGATGAAGATGGCGTAAGTGCGATTATTCCTGTGCATCAGCTCAATCAAATAACGCAAACACCCTTTGATTGGCTTGTACCGGGAATGCTGGAGGAAAAATGTATCGCGCTTGTGAAAGCACTGCCTAAAAATATTCGCAAGCATTTTGTGCCAGTTCCCGAAACGGTTAAGCGTTGCCTTGAAATTGAACCTGATTTTAAAGGCGCCGTAGAAGAATGGCTTGGGAATCGATTGCGTAAATTAACTGGTGAAGCGATTCCGCTGAATGCGTGGAGTTTTGATGGCCTAGTTGAGCATTTAAAAATGAATTTTCGCGTCATTGATGAAGAAGGGCGATTGCTTGATTATGGCCGAGATTTGAAAAAATTACAGGCAAAGCATGTAACGCAAGCTGGCGAGAGTTTTAATCAAATTGCGGCAGATGAACTTAATTACACGGGTTATATTCAATGGGCATTTGATGATTTACCTGAGCAATACAGCTTTATGCAAAAAGGTCAGGCATTTATTGGCTACCCTGCGTTAGTTGATGAGGGTGAAACGGTGGGTGTGAAGATTTTTGATACCCAAAGAAAAGCAGAGTTGCAGCATATTGCAGGGTTAATTCGTTTATTTCAACTGCATCAGCGCAAAGAATGCACCTATGCGATTAAAAATATGCCCAAAAATGCAGGGCTAGAATTAGTTTATAATCGCCTGCCAGCACATTCGTTATTGAAATCTGAGCAGATAGCTGATTATAAAAACGATATCTTAACCTTATTGCTAAATAGCGTCTTTGTAGAAGGTAGAACCATTCGCACACAAAGCGTGTTTGAGCAAAGTTTACATGAAAACCGAAGTCAATTAGTGACGCATGCGAATGAAATAAGTGCCATTGCGCTTGAAATTATGAAACTTTACGGTGATTTAAACGCAGATTTACAAAAAATGAATGCAAATGATCCGTTGATAAAAAGTATTAGTGAACAGCTGAATTTTTTAATTTATGCTGGATTTATTCGTACATTGCCATTTTCTCAATTGAAACATGTACCTCGTTATTTAAAGGCGATGCAATACCGTTTAGATAAACGTGATAATACGCTACAAAAAGCCAATGAATTGGCGAAATTTCAAATTCGTTATTGGAAATCGGTGGCTGAACGCAGTAAAAAAGAAACGGTGACGCCCGAGCAAGAATCGTTTCGTTGGATGCTTGAAGAATTCGCTGTATCACTTTTTGCACAACAGCTAAAAACGGCTATTCCCGTATCAGCACAACGCCTCGATAAAGCATGGGGAAGTTAAACATATAAGCTGTTTCTGTTTTAGATATTTTTTTAGCTCCGTTGATTATCGCCATAAAATAGCGCATTATTTTGTGGCTTATTTAATGCTTACATACTCATTTTTAATCTAATCACTACTTTTAGGGCTGACCAGTACAGTAAATCGTGATGGATACGCTAGGCAACATTAACGATTTTTACTGAATTAACGCATGAAACACCATTTAACGCGATTTGCTCGACATGTGATGTTCTGGACACTCCTTACTATGGCTGGTGGACTGATTGGTGTGCATTTTTTATTTGCGAGTATTGAAAATTATAAAGCTACATTAGAGACACAATTAAGCCAAGCAATTGATGCACCGGTGAAGATTGGGCAATTACGTGGAAAATTGCGTGGAATCAGTCCAGAAATACGACTTTTACAGCTCAATATTGCTGCTGAGAAAATTCAACTCAACGAAATTCGTTTAGGTATTGATACATGGGAATTGATTAAACAGCGAGATTTTCTTGCTGCTACTACCGTGACGCTTATTGGGGCAAAAATTACATTTATTCGACACATTGATGACACAATTGGTATTGAGGGACTTAAGGCAAGTGAAGGAGAACCACTTTGGCTGTTTCAGGGAAGAAAATATCAAATTTTGCAAAGTTCAGTCATTTGGCGTGATGAAAAAACGAATGCCGCACCGCGCCACATCTCTCCCGTCAATATAGCCATCATGAACAATGATGATTTGCATCGCATTAACGTTCTTGCACAACTGCCACAACAGATTGAGCCACTGCGTGTATCAATGATATTGAAAGGCGACGCATTGGATCCTAAAAAATTAGATGGTTCTATTTTTGTTGAAGCTAAAAAAATAAACTTATTAGAGTTTTCTGAGTTGCCATTACCGCTTTCGCTCAATATGACAAAAGGTCATGCCAATTTTCAAGTATTCGCAAATTGGAAACAGGGGCAACTGAGTGATATTCATGGTCGAGTGAGTGCAACACAAATGACCCTAACACGTCCACAACGTACGAATTTGAACATCAACAGGCTAAGTAGTACTTTTCAAATACAGCATGACAATGAAGTGTGGCGTGTAGCACTTCCAACCTTACAATTCACGCTTCCCGAAACAAGCGTGAATGGTGCTATTGCCGTCTCAATCAATGAAAATGATGGTCAACAAAACAGTATGGCGTTAAATTTAGCGGAAATGGAACTTGCCCCGCTTAGCTTAGTTGCCAATTTTTTTGCTCCAGATAAAACGCTTGTTTCTCTCAATCAAAGCAAATTCAGTGGCGCGTTAAAAAATATTCGCTTATTTACGCAACCCGCGTTACAAAAATTCGCCATTCACAGTGAATTTAACGATGTGAATTTTTATGATGTGGCCTCCAAATTACATATTGAACATATTAATGGTTTTGTACATGGCAGCGACCAAACCGGAATTGTCGAATTGAACTCAAATAACGTAGAAGCGTCTATTCCGTCGTTATTTCGAGAGGCTTTTCCAACTGGGCAATTAAACTCGACATTCCATTGGCAGCAACTATCAAATGCGTGGATTTTTTCAAGTGACAGCATTGCGCTATCAAATAAAGACGTTCAAAGCGAGAGTCGTGTGAAATTTACGCTGTCAAAAAATGGTGCCAATTTTATTGATTTGCAAACACGTTTTTCTGCCGATGATGCAACCCAAACGTTTCGCTACTTACCTGTTAGTGTGATGGGAAAAGAGGTAGTTGCATGGCTTGATCGTGCGTTTGAAAAGGGACAACTCAAAAATGGTCAGTTTTTGCTTTATGGCAATCCTTCACAATTTCCTTTTGAAAAAAATCAGGGCGTTTTTGAAGTGCTTTTTGACGCCAAAGATACTCAGCTTTTTTATGCGCCTAACTGGCCGTCATTGACCAATTTAAATGGCAGTGTGCGTTTTTTTCAAGATAGTTTGCAGGTCAATTTAGAAGGCATGGCACAAAATGCTGTTATCAAGACTGCCGAAGTACTCATTCCCTCGATGTCAACGAGTCATTATGTTTCAATTAATGGCAAACTTGACGGTGCTGTCATGGATGTTCTTGATTTTATGCGAAATACACCGCTGCACACTTCTTTTGATAATGTATTGAATGCTGTGACACCGCAAGGCAATACGCAAGTGGATTTAGATTTGCAGATTCCTTTAGAGGATAAATTTTTGCCAAAAGTAAAAGGGTCTGCGCAATTTCATCAAGCTAAATTAAAAGTCAAATCACTTAATTTACCGGTAAGTTCACTGAGCGGTGTGTTGAAATTTACCGAAGACGGTGTGTTTAGCGATATTATCCATGGCGTCGCATTTAAAAAACCAATCAATATCACGTTAGCGAATTATGATAAACAAACCACAGTTGAAGTATCAGGAAATGTAGAAATAGAGGATGTTTTTTCGCAATTAAGATTGTCTTCTTTACCTTCAGCACCGCAACAAAAATCATGGATTGAAGGTGCAAGCGATTATCAATTAACACTTAATTTACCTAAAGATCAAAAGGCAGCGACATTACAAGTTAAGTCAAATTTAGATGGGATTGCATTAAATCTTCCTGATGAATTGTTTAAGGCAAAATGGCAAAAAACACCGTTAAGTATGGTATTCACGTTGGGGGATGATTTATGGTTGCCATTATTGGTTGATTATAATGCGCAATTGAAAGCAGCGTTAATAGTTGATACCAAAAATAAACGCTTTCAACGTGGAGAGGTATTATTAGGTGAGGGAAAAGTGGAGATGCCACAAAGTGAAGGTCTTACGGTTAACATTGTTCGAGATCACTTAATGCTACAAGATTGGCTAAAACTTGCGGTATCACAAGTCCCAAGCCCAATAGAAAAAGTAGAAAATACAGCTGCAACTATTCACACATTCACTATGCACAGTGATCACGCATGGTGGAAGAAGGCCTCGCTAGGGAAATTTGATTTAGTGTTGAAGCATGATGCACCTTCATGGCGCGGTGTAATCGACAGTGACTTTGCAAAAGGGCAATTGCAATGGGTAATACCCGAAAAAACGACGCAAACGGGAACTTTAAGATTAACGCTGGAAAAATTTGATTTAGCCTTCTTTAAACAATTACAATCGACAAGTGAACCTAATTCGCCTTCTGTATCACCTATGACAAATTTTATGAATTTGCCTACGTTATTTTTAGAGAGTCAACGTACATTTTGGCAAAATTGTGAATTAGGGAAATTAAACATTGAAACTGAAACCCGCGCAAGCAGCATTGGGTTTAAAACAATCACCCTGCAAGCACCAACACACAATTTGAAGTTAACGGGAGATTGGTTTAACGCCCCCATTCTGCAAACAGAATTGCGGGGGAAGTTGACGTTATTGAAAGCGGGGCAATTATTCTCTCATTTAGGCATTACTAAAGATATTTCTGAAACGACGGGTGATATCAATATTAATTTGGATTGGCAAGGATCGCCTCAACAATTTAGTTTAGAAAAAATGCACGGTCAAGCGGAATTGCATTTGAAAGAGGGACGAATTTTAAGTATTGAACCGGGGTTTGGGCGAATATTGGGTATGTTGGCTGTTGAACAGTGGTTGAAAAGGCTCAGCCTAGATTTTAGTGATCTTTATCAAGAAGGTTTGGCGTTTAATACAGTTAATGGGCATTTTGATTTTCTACAAGGCAAGGCAAGTACGCAAAACCTGATGGTAGATGCGATTCCTGCGAAAATTTTATTAAAAGGTGATACCGATTTTCTCGCAGAAAATGTAAATTATTTAGTGAATGTAACACCTAAAAGTGCTGACGCAGTGCCTATTGCTGGTACAATTATCGGAAAAATAATGAACTTGGTCGGACAAACCTTAACAGGTAAAGATCAAGAAGGTTTTTTCTTTGGATCGCAATACCAAATTACAGGGTCATGGGGAAATACGCAAGTCATTGCGCTGCATGAAAACGAAGGCTTAATGCAAAAAACATGGGGGCAGTTGACACAATTCCCATGGCTACACCAACAACTTAATTCTAAAGAGGCTTATCATGAGTAAATGTGCCGCCATTCAAATGGCATCAAGTCCAAATATTAGTGCAAATTTATTAGAAGCGGAAAAACTAATTGCTGAAGCCGTAAAATCGGGAGCAAAATTAGTCGCATTGCCTGAAAATTTTGCGTTAATGGGCAATAATGAGCTTGATAAAGTTCACGCGAAAGAAGCAGATGGTCTTGGCATTATTCAAAATTTTTTAGAAACCACCGCAAAGAAATACGCTGTGTGGATTGTTGGTGGCACGATTCCTATTGCAGGTAATGATGAACATAAAGTGCGTGCTGCCTGCTTAATTTACAATCATTTAGGTCAACGCGTTGCACGTTATGACAAAGTCCATTTGTTTGATGTCCATGTTCCCAACACGAATGAAATTTATCGTGAATCAGATTCCATTGAAGCAGGTAATCAATCGTTGGTTATTGATACGCCATTTGGGCGAGTCGGTATTGCTGTTTGTTATGACCTGCGTTTTCCGGAGTTTTTCCGTAAAATGAGCGAGCAAGGTGCTGAAGTGATTATTGTGCCTTCTGCGTTTACCGCTGAAACAGGTGCTGCGCATTGGGAATTATTATTGCGTGCTCGTGCTGTTGAAAATTTATGCTACATCATTGCCCCCAATCAAGGCGGATTTCACAAAAACGGTCGTCGCACTTATGGGCATAGCATGGTTATTGACCCTTGGGGCGTTGTATTGGATTGTTATAAAACGGGTAGTGGGTTTGTGTCGGCTGAAATTGATCACGAAAGATTAGTTAAAGTTCGCGCAGGGTTTCCCGTATTGACACATCGCCTGTTTTATTGTGAATAAAGATGATTAAGAAACACAATGGTGCAGTGGTTTTTGCATTAAGTTTTGGTGTACTTGCGTGCTCAAGTGAAAATAGTCGCTATCGTGATACGGCTATGCTTGAGCGTCCGCCAACTTTAGCATTGCAAAAAAATACACAAGAGAGCAATGTGATTGTTGATGATAGTATCGAGCCAAAGAAAAAGCGTCCGGGACTGAATTCGACAGTAGAGCTATTTGATGAAGATAGCAATAAGCGTGTGTTGATTAAACAGCCTATTACGGAAGCTTGGCGTACATTAGGCATGGCGCTAAAACAGAGTGACATTAAAATCACGGATTATGAAAAAGGGAAATATAATTACTATGTTAATTATCATTCTCAAGGTGTTTTAACCAATGTCATTAATTTTTTAAACGAAGAAGAATCTAAAACCATCTATTTGCTGACGCTCTCATCGCAAGGTGATGACACTCTTATTCAGGCTGAATTGGCGAATCGTAATGAGCAAAAATCGCAAAATACCGATGGCGTAGTGATTAAAGCAAGTGATGATAGTGACGGGTTGATTGACGCGATTTATCATCTGCTCCGTGACGATATCAAAACGGAATAAATTTTGATTGACAATCTATTTTTTGGCTTTTTATGGGCCATAAAGGCATTAATGCCTTATTAACTATTTTTTTAATTTTTAAGTATAAAGAGGATTTACCTATGAATGATAATTGGATTGCACCGTCGATTTTATCTGCAAACTTTGCAAAATTGGGCGAAGAAGTGGATAACGTATTAAAAGCGGGGGCAGATGTTGTGCATTTTGACGTGATGGATAACCACTTTGTGCCTAATCTTACGATTGGGCCTTTGGTTTGTGAAGCGCTGCGCAAACATGGCGTGACCGCACCAATTGATGTGCATTTGATGATCGAACCCGTTGATAGAATTATTCCTGATTTTGCAAAAGCGGGCGCAAGTATTATTACATTTCATCCTGAAGCCTCTGTTCATGTTGACCGCACGTTGCAATTGATTAAAGATCAAGGTTGCCAAGCCGGTTTAGTTTTTAATCCAAGCACACCATTGCATTACTTAGATTATGTGATGGATAAAATCGATATGATTTTATTAATGTCTGTTAATCCGGGTTTTGGTGGTCAATCCTTTATTCCTTCTGCCTTAACGAAATTGCGTGAAGTGAGAAAACGTATTGATGAAAGTGGACGCAATATTCGCCTTGAAATTGATGGCGGTGTTAAAGTGGATAATATCCGTGAAATTAAAGCGGCAGGTGCAGATACATTTGTAGCTGGATCAGCCATTTTCAGTCAACCTGACTATAAAAAAGTCATTGATGAAATGCGTGCAGAACTTGCAAAGGCAATTTAATTAAAATGAAACCGGAGCTGATTATTTTTGATTTAGATGGTACGTTGATTGATTCGGCCCCTGATTTGGTCGAGGCGGTCAATTTTGCACTGTCACAATTAAATAAACCTACGCATTCACAAGCAAGCATTCAGCAATGGATTGGCAATGGTGCTGATGTCCTTGTGAAACGCTCGCTCATTGGAGGTTGGCACGTTGAATCAGAGCCGGTAGATTTTGACGCAGCGTTTGCGTTATTTAAAACGTATTACGCTGCGAATGATTGGGTGCATAGTCGTTTATATGACGGTGCACTTGATACCTTAAATAAACTAAAAGAAATGGGATTAAAGCTCGCTTGTGTGACTAACAAAACGGCACGATTTACCAATCCATTGATGGAAACAGCGGGACTTGCTCCTTATTTTGACTTTATCGCATCGGGTGATACGTTTTCTGAAATGAAACCCAGTCCAATACCATTACTTGAAACCGCAAAAAAAATAGGTGTAGATCCAGAAAAAACATGGATGATAGGTGATTCAATTAACGATATTAGTGCGGGAAAACAGGCTAATTTTAAAACGGTTGCGGTGTCTTACGGTTACGCTGGGCAATATACGATGGCTGATTTGAATGCAACCTATACACTCAATTCTTTACCTGAACTTGTGGCTTTAATACAAAATGAAATTTAAAAAAGAATTTGACGTTATTGTGGTAGGTGGCGGTCATGCAGGCACTGAAGCGGCGCTGGCAGCAGCTCGGACAGGGGCGCAAACATTGCTACTGACACAAAATATTGACACGCTCGGGCAAATGAGTTGTAACCCAGCCATTGGTGGAATTGGCAAAGGGCATTTAGTTAAAGAAATTGACGCACTTGGCGGAATTATGGCGCAAGCCATTGATTTGGGTGGCATTCAATTTCGTATTCTCAATGCAAGTAAAGGGCCAGCGGTTCGAGCAACACGTGCGCAAGCTGATCGTCAGCTTTATAAACAAGCCGTTCGCCACGCATTGGAAAATCAGCCAAATTTAATGCTATTTCAACAAACTGTGGCTGATTTAATCATTGAAGGCACACGGGTAATTGGCGTGAAAACGCTAATGGGATTAGATTTTCTGGCGCGTTCTGTTGTGTTAACGGCAGGCACTTTTTTAGCTGGAAAAATTCATATTGGCCTTGAAAACTACAGTGGTGGTAGAGCAGGTGACTCTGCTTCTGTTGCATTAGCGGCGCGGTTACATGAATTGCCTTTGCGCATTGATCGACTTAAAACAGGAACACCGCCCCGTATTGACGCGAGAACGATTAATTTTTCCGTATTAGAAGAGCAGCGTGGCGATACGCCCGTGCCTGTTTTTTCTTTTTTAGGCAATGCAGAGCAGCATCCAAAGCAAATACCCTGTTATATCACGCGCACCAATGAAAAAACGCACGATATTATTCGAAATGGTCTTGATAGGTCGCCTTTATATTCTGGTGTTATTGAAGGAATAGGCCCACGTTATTGTCCTTCGATTGAAGATAAAATTGTGCGTTTTGCTGACCGCGATTCGCATCAAATTTTTATTGAACCGGAAGGATTAACCACGCATGAAATTTATCCCAATGGCATTTCAACGAGTTTACCTTTTGATGTGCAATATGAATTTGTGCGTTCGATGCTAGGATTTGAAAATGCACAAATTATGCGTCCAGGTTACGCGATTGAATACGATTTTTTCGATCCCCGCGATTTGAAAATGACACTTGAATCAAAACATTTGGATGGTTTATTTTTCGCGGGTCAAATCAATGGCACAACCGGTTATGAAGAAGCTGCAGCGCAAGGTTTAATCGCGGGTTTAAATGCAGCGCGATTGACACAGGGTCTTGAAGGGTGGTGTCCACGTCGAGATGAGGCGTATATTGGCGTGATGATCGATGATTTAATTACGCGTGGAACACAAGAACCTTATCGAATGTTTACCAGTCGTGCGGAATATCGATTGCTTTTACGCGAGGATAATGCCGATTTACGACTCACGCAAAAAGGGCGTGAATTAAATTTGGTGGATGATAAACGTTGGCAGGCTTTTGAAATCAAGCGTGAAAACATTGATAAATTGCAGCAAAACTTAAAACAAAAATGGATTCACACTGATACTGAAAATGCGCAAAAAGTAGAGCAATTTTGGGGTAAATCATTAAATAAAGAAGCGAATTTGACCGAGTTACTTCGTCGACCAGAAGTCGATATTAAAAATTTGTTATCGTTTTTAGATGATGGTGATCAATTTGCCGATGATGTGGCTGAGCAAGTCGAAATTCAAGCAAAATATCAAGGCTATATTACTCGTCAACAGGCAGATATTGATAAGTCTCTGCGTTACGATCATTTGAAATTGCCGACTACGTTAAATTATAAAGAGGTGTCAGGATTGTCCAATGAAGTGTGCGAGAAATTACAAAAACAACGCCCAGAAACGTTAGGGCAAGCTTCGCGAATGCAAGGAATTACCCCTGCAGCGATTTCGTTATTACTCGTACATTTAAAAAAGAAAGCGGCATGAATCAAGACGAAAAATTGTTACGTGATGGATTGAGTGCGCTGCATATCTCAATAAATGATGAAATGATATCCAAATTATTGGCATTTATTTATTTAATTGAAAAATGGAATAAAGCCTATAATTTGACCGCAATTCGTCATCGCGAAGACATGGTGAACTTGCATTTGCTTGATAGTCTTGCTATTTTGCCGCATTTGAAAGGTCAGCGCATTATGGATGTGGGTACTGGAGCAGGTTTACCGGGAATCCCGCTGGCTATTTGTCGGCCTGATATTACATTTCACTTAATAGATAGTAACGCAAAAAAAACACGTTTTGTGCAGCAAGCGATATTAGAATTGAAATTACCGAATGTTAACGTGACGCACAGTCGCATTGAAGAATTTATGGTAGAGAGTCATTTTGATATGGTGCTGACGCGTGCTTTTGCCAGTCTGCCTGAAATTATTGATTTAACGCAGCATGTTTTAGGTGAAAATGGCGTGTTACTTTGCATGAAAGGTCAGATTCCTCAAGAGGAATTGGTTGGTATTGGTGCAAAAACAACCTTAATATCGCTTAACGTACCGCACATTGAAGCCGAGCGTTGTTTAGTTAAAATACAAGTTTCTTAACAGTTGAGGAAAAAACGTGGGAAAAATTATTGCCATTACAAATCAAAAAGGTGGCGTGGGAAAGACAACCACTAGTGTCAATTTAGCAGCATCACTGGCGTCATTGAAAAAACGTGTTTTACTGGTGGATTTAGATCCACAAGGTAATGCAGCAATGGGGTGCGGGGTTGATAAGCATGATATTACGCACTCTGGTTATGATTTGTTAATGGAAGTGGTTGAGGCATCACAAACAATCATTCATTTACCTGCGTTGAAATTTGATGTGATTGCGGGAAATGCGGATTTAACAGCGGCAGAAGTTGAATTGATGCAGGCTGAGCGTAAAGAAGTCCGTCTTGCAAACGCTTTAGAGAAAATTAAATCGAATTACGATTATATACTAATTGACTGTCCCCCATCGCTCAATATGTTGACGCTCAATGCGATGGTTGCCGCTAATAGTTTACTTATTCCAATGCAATGCGAGTATTACGCACTTGAGGGCATTTCTGCATTAATGAGTACATTGAAAAATATTCAAAGTACGGTTAATAAGACGCTGCACTTGGAGGGCATTTTGCGAACGATGTTTGATGATCGAAATCGTTTAACAAAGGATGTTTCAGAGCAGTTGATTCGGTATTTTGGAACAGATGTATTTAAAGTATGTATTCCTCGTAACATTCGCGTTGCAGAGGCGCCAAGTCATGGTTTGCCTGTTTTGAATTACGATAAAAACTCTAGGGGTGCTGTAGCGTATATGGCGTTAGCAAAAGAGATATTGGCGAATGCGGCAGGTGAAAATGGCAACTAAAGCTCCGCGTCTGGGTCGCGGATTGGAGGCGTTACTTGTTGATGTGTCTGGTGAGCAAAATTTATCTGAAAAAATTGAACAAAAAAATCTATTTATCCAGCAGCAAACGCAATTACTTCAAGAAGCACAACAACTGAAACTCTTACTCGATACATTTGAGCAATTAGTTCAACAGCTCGAATTCTTCAATACAAATAACTCAACATTATTATGAATGTAAAAAAACGTGGCTTAGGGCGAGGGTTAGATGCGCTTTTGGGTGAAATGCCTACGACAAATGATGAGTCGGGAACCCATACGCTATCAATAGAGCTATTGCAGCGTGGAAAATACCAGCCGCGTAGAGATATAAATCCAGAGAAATTACAAGAATTAGCTAATTCAATTGCCATGCAGGGGATTGTTCAGCCAATTGTTGTGCGTAGCGTATCGCCTGGACGCTATGAAATTATTGCTGGTGAACGACGTTGGCGAGCTGCTCAAATTGCAGGTTTGCAAAATGTTCCCGTCATCATAAAAGAAATGGATGATCGCACTGCAATTGCTATTGCATTAATTGAGAACATACAACGAGAAGATTTAAATTCATTGGAAGAAGCGGAGGCCCTGCATCGATTATTGACAGAGTTTACCATGACGCATCAACAAGTTGCAGATGCTGTGGGTAAGTCAAGAGCGACGATTACCAATTTGCTGCGTTTGCTTGAGTTACAGCCGGAAGTGAAAAAAATGTTGCTCAATAATCAATTGGATATGGGGCATGCGCGTGCATTATTGGCTTTGATCGGCGAGCAGCAAATTATTGTGGCACGAAAAATAGTCAATCAAGGATTGTCCGTGCGATTAACCGAGCAATTAGTAAAAGAGCTCTTAAATCCTAAGTCAATAGATAGCGTACCGCGTATTGATACCCAAATCACACAATTTCAAGCTGAATTAGACCTTAAGTTTGACGGTAGATTAAAGGTGGAAAGTAAGAAAAATGGGAGTGGGAAATTGGTTTTTTTCTACACCACGCAAGATGAATTAAATGGTATTTTAAGTAAAATAGTTTAACTAAAATAGGAATGAATCTTGAATCCACCTTGATTTAACATGATTCGCTCTATATAATCGTCAGAATATATTTAGCCTTTTAAATTCAATCTATGACTGCAACCGCGTCATCAATTATTAAAATTATTGCATATCAAATTTTAATAACGTTAGCTGTTAGTGTGGGTTTTACGTTAACGCTGAATGTGGTTTATGGCAAGTTTGCTTTTTTAGGCGGGTTGATTGGAGTTATTCCAAATGCCTATTTAGGTATTCGATTGATTCGGTCATTCAAATTAGAGGCAAAAAAATTCATCAATTCTTTTTACGCGAATGAGTCGATTAAGTTATTCATAACTGCGGTGTTGTTCTTTCTCGTTTTTAAGATGCCAGATATGAAATTATTACCACTGTTAACATGTTATGTGAGTACGTTATCAGTTTTTTGGTTCGCATTACTCATGCGTTAAGTTTTTAAGTTAAAAATTAAGTGAGGAACAATGAGTACAGAAGCACACGCCGCCGAAGGGGCAACCGGCTATATTATTCACCATTTGACATCATTAAGTGTGGGTGAGGGATTTTGGCGTCTAAATCTTGATACATTATTCTTTTCAGTTGTGTTAGGTGCGATATTTGTATGGTTTTTTAAACGCGCAGCAGATAAAGCAACGTCCGGTGTACCTGGATTGGTACAAAATTTCGCAGAGCTTTTAATTGAATTTGTGGATGGTCAAGTAAAAGATACCTTTCATGGCAAAAGTCAACTAATTGCGCCTTTGGCTTTGACTATCTTTTGTTGGGTTTTTTTGTTCAACTTTATGGATTTGTTCCCTGTTGATATTTTGCCAGGGATTGCAGGTTTGATGGGAGTTGAATATTTGCGAGTCGTGCCTAGTACGGATTTGAATGCGACGTTTGCTATGTCGATATCAGTATTTTGCTTAATTATTTTTTACAGCATCAAAGTTAAGGGGCCAATTGGTTTTGCGAAAGAGCTTATGTTTCAGCCCTTTGGTCCTTGGTTGACACCATTTAATCTATTATTGAAGTTGGTTGAAGAGATTGCTAAACCAATTTCATTAGCACTTCGTTTATTTGGTAACTTATATGCAGGTGAATTGATTTTTATATTGATTGCGTTGTTGCCATGGTATATTCAACCATTATTGAGTTTTCCATGGGCAATTTTTCATATTTTGATTATTACGCTTCAGGCATTCATTTTTATGGTGTTGACCATTGTGTATCTTAGTATGGCACATGAAGATCATTAAGATAATTTTTGCTAGTTATTTTAATTAAGTTTATTTTTTATTTTTTACATTTTTTATAACAATACGTTGGAGGTATTTATGGAACTCGCAAAATTGATTGCTGATGTGCAGGGGATGACTGCTATCGCAGTAGGTTTAGTTTTGGGTCTAGGTGCGTTAGGAACTGCTATCGGTTTTGGTTTGCTTGGTGGTAAATTTTTAGAAGGTGCGGCTCGTCAACCTGAAATGGTACCTATGTTGCAAGTGAAAATGTTCGTTGTTGCGGGTTTATTAGATGCGGTAACAATGATTGGTGTTGGTTTGGCTTTGTTCTTCACTTTTGCAAATCCATTCTTATCAGCAGTAACGGCTGCAGCAGGTTAAATGCTGTTTTTTTTTAATCGCAACAAGAGGAACGCATCGTGAGTATCAATGCTACTCTGATTGGGCAAATGATTACCTTTGCACTTCTGGTATGGTTTACCATGAAGTATATTTGGCCACCGTTATTTGACTCTTTAGAAGAAAGAAAAAAGAAGATTGCCGACGGTTTAGCTGCTGCGGAAAGAGGGCAAGAGCAAATTGTTTTAGCTGAAAAAAAAGCTATTATTGTTCTAAAAGAAGCCAAAGATCGTTCGGCTGAGATCGTGACACTTGCGCAAAAACGCGCTAATGAAATTGTAGAAGAATCAAAAGAAAATGCTAAGCAAGAAGGTGAGCGTTTAATTTTGTCTGCAAAAGCACAAATTGATCAAGAGATTCAACAAGCAAAAGACGGTTTGCGCCAAGAAGTGACAACGTTGGCTTTGGCGGCTGCACAACAAATTTTAGGTGCAGAAATCGATAAAGCCAAACATCAGGACATTCTTAATAAAGTTTCTAACCAATTAGGCTAAGCGTCATGAACGAAATAGCAACATTGGCAAGACCTTACGCTGTTGCCGTATTTAAGCGTGCAAAAGAAACAAATTCGTCTAAGCAATGGTCAAAGAATTTATCTTTTTTGGCGGCAGTATTAAGTGATAATACCATTTTTGGAATGCTTGATGATCCTAAGGTGGGGAAAACTAGATTACTTACATTATTACAAGATATCTGTGCTGATCAGCTTGATCAAGAAGGTAGCAATTTTTTAAAGCTACTTATTGAAAATAATAGGTTGAATTTAATTCCAGCTATTATGGAGTTATTTGAAACTTATAAAGCGGAAGATGAAGGCTTTATCGATATTGATGTGACGACAGCTTATGCTTTTACCAAAGAGTCAAAGCAGCATTTTAACGAAATGCTTGAAAGAAACTTTGGCAAAAAAGTCAACATGAAAGTTGTTGTTGACTCGTCATTAATAGGCGGCGTTCTAGTGCGAGCGGGAGATCAAGTAATTGATGGTTCGGTTAGAGGGCAGCTTCAACAATTAGCACAAAGACTCTAAATTTAGAGCGAGAAAAGCACATGCAATTAAATCCATCTGAAATCAGTGATCTGATTAAAAAGAAGATCGAAAACTTCGACTTAAGTACACAAGTACACACAGAAGGCACCGTTGTCAGCGTAACTGACGGGATTGTGAGAATTCACGGTCTTTCTCAAGCCATGCAAGGGGAAATGTTGGAGTTTCCTGATCATACTTTTGGTATGGCGCTAAACCTAGAAAGAGATTCTGTTGGTGCGGTAATTTTAGGTTCTTATCAACATATTTCTGAAGGCGATACAGTAAGATGCACAGGAAAAATCTTAGAGGTGCCAGTTGGTGAGGCGCTTTTAGGGCGTGTTGTTGATGCGTTAGGTAATCCAATTGATGGCAAAGGCCCTATCGATTGCATCGAAACTTCACCTATCGAAAAAATCGCACCGGGTGTTATTGCTCGTCAATCTGTTGATCAGCCTGTGCAATTAGGTTTGAAATCTATTGACTCGATGATTCCGGTTGGTCGCGGACAACGCGAATTGATTATTGGAGATCGTCAAACAGGTAAAACGGCTATTGCTGTCGATGCGATTATCAATCAAAAAGGTACTGGTATTAAGTGTATCTACGTTGCGATTGGTCAAAAACGTTCATCTGTTGCAAACGTTGTACGTAAATTGGAAGAGCATGACGCACTTGCGCATACTATTATTGTAGTAGCTTCAGCATCTGAGTCAGCAGCACTTCAATTTATTGCACCTTATACAGGTTGCACCATGGGTGAATATTTCCGTGATCAAGGTGAAGATGCGTTAATTATTTATGATGATTTAACCAAGCAAGCGTGGGCTTATCGTCAAGTATCGTTATTATTACGTAGACCGCCTGGTCGTGAAGCGTATCCTGGTGACGTTTTTTACTTACATTCACGTTTACTTGAGCGTGCGTCGCGTATCAATGCGAAGGAAGTTGAGAAATTGACTGCAGGAAAGGTGACTGGTAAAACAGGCTCGCTGACGGCATTACCAATTATTGAAACGCAAGGTGGTGATGTTTCGGCTTTCGTTCCAACGAACGTAATTTCGATTACTGACGGTCAAATTTTCTTAGAAAGTAATTTGTTTAACTCTGGGATTCGTCCTGCGGTTAATGCAGGTTTATCTGTTTCTCGTGTTGGTGGTGCTGCACAAACAAAAATCATCAAGAAGTTGGGTGGTGGTACGCGTTTAGATTTAGCTCAATATCGTGAATTGGCTGCATTTGCTCAGTTTGCTTCTGATTTAGATGAAAGTACACGTAAACAAATTGAACGTGGTCAACGTGTAACTGAATTAATGAAGCAAAAACAATATTCTCCTATGTCAGTTGCTCAAATGGGGATTTCGTTGTTTGCGGCTAATGAAGGCTTTCTTGATAATATTGAAGTCAATAAAGTGTTAGATTTTGAGGCAGCGTTGCTTTCATATTTCAAATCGGAACATGCGGAATTAATGGACTCAATTAATGCAACAGGCGATTTCAGTAATGACATTGGCGCTAGCATTCGATCAGGCATTGAAACGTTTGTAAAAACTCACAGTTGGTAAAAAGGTCTTCTTATGGCTGTTGGTAAAGAAATACGCACAAAGATTAGCAGTATTAAGAATACTCAGAAGATCACTCGCGCCATGGAAATGGTTGCGGCAAGCAAGATGCGTAAAACGAAAGATAGGATGTTAGCAACTCGTCCATATTCAAAAAAAATTGGCAAGATCATTAAGCATCTGGCCCATGCAAATCCAGAATATAAGCATTCTTTTCTTGTTAAACGTGAAGTAAAGCGAGTTGGTGTTATTGCAATTAGTTCAGATCGCGGCTTGTGTGGTGGTTTAAATTCCAATTTATTTAGAAAGGCATTAACGCAACTAAAACAATGGGACAGTGCAGGCATTGATGTTGATGTATGCACCGTAGGTTCTAAAGCTTATGGCTTCTTTGGTGGGCTTAAAAAAGTCAAAGTGATAGGGCATGTTGCAAAACTTGGCGACACACCACATTTGAGTGATATTATAGGTGTCATTAAGTTAATGTTAGATGCTTATGTTCAAGGCGAAATTGATGAATTACACTTGGTTAGCAATGGTTTTGTCAATACGATGACGCAGCATCCTACCGTAGAGCAGCTTTTACCTATCGTGCCAAGTGAATTAGATGAGCAACTAAGCAGTCGCCATTGGGATTATATTTACGAACCTGATGCTAAAGAAGTTTTGGATCATTTGTTGACACGATATGTAGAGTCTATTGTTTATCAAGGATTAGTTGAAAATAATGCTTGTGAACAAGCTGCTCGAATGGTTGCAATGAAAAGTGCCTCGGATAATGCCGGTAACTTAATCAAAGAATTGCAATTGATTTATAACAAAGCTAGACAAGCCGCTATTACTCAGGAAATTTCAGAAATTGTCGCTGGTGCAGCCGCTGTTTAAGTTTGTGAATAATAAGTAGCGTAGTGTTCCCCTTATAGCTTCTATGAGGGTGTTTCGAGATTTTCAGAAAAATATTTTCCCTAGAGTAGGGTTGTTTTGAGGACGAATTTTTATGAGCGGTAAAATTGTTCAAATTATCGGCGCCGTTGTTGACGTGGAATTTCCACGCGATGAGTTGCCAAAAGTATATGATGCCTTGATTGTGGAAGGTAAGCATTTAGTTTTAGAAGTACAGCAGCAGTTAGGTGATGGGGTTGCTCGTGCGATTGCGATGGGAACCACTGATGGTTTGAGTCGTGGCCTGAATGTAACAAACACTAATGCACCTATTTCCGTGCCAGTTGGACAGGAAACACTCGGGCGTATTATGAATGTCTTAGGTGATCCTATCGATGAAAAAGGTCCTATCGGTGAAAAAACACGTTGGGCTATTCATCGTGATGCGCCAAGCTACGCTGAGCAAGCAGCAGCTAATGAATTGCTAGAAACCGGTATTAAAGTTATTGACTTAGTTTGCCCCTTTACAAAAGGCGGTAAAGTAGGTCTTTTCGGTGGTGCGGGTGTAGGCAAAACCGTTAACATGATGGAATTGATTCGCAACATTGCTATCGAACACAGTGGTTACTCTGTATTTGCGGGTGTTGGCGAAAGAACGCGTGAAGGTAACGACTTTTATCATGAAATGACGGATTCAAACGTTATTGACAAAGTATCATTAGTTTACGGTCAAATGAATGAGCCACCCGGTAACCGTTTGCGTGTAGCGTTAACCGGTTTGACGATGGCCGAATATTTCCGTGACGAAGGTCGTGACGTATTGTTTTTTGTTGATAATATTTATCGTTATACATTGGCGGGTACGGAAGTGTCAGCGTTACTTGGCCGTATGCCATCAGCGGTAGGTTATCAACCGACACTCGCAGAAGAAATGGGTGTACTTCAAGAGCGTATTACATCGACGAAAACGGGTTCAATTACTTCAATTCAAGCGGTTTACGTTCCAGCTGACGATTTAACAGATCCATCACCTGCTACAACCTTTGCCCATTTAGACGCGACAGTTGTACTTTCTCGTCAAATTGCAGAGTTAGGTATTTACCCTGCTATTGATCCGCTAGATTCAACTAGTCGCCAACTTGATCCATTGGTTATTGGCCAAGAGCATTATGAAGTTGCGCGTAGCGTACAAGGTACTTTGCAACGTTATAAAGAATTGCGCGATATTATTGCGATTTTGGGTATGGATGAGTTATCTGAAGAAGATAAGTTGCTTGTTGCAAGAGCCCGTAAAATACAGCGATTCTTATCACAACCTTTCTTTGTGGCTGAAGTTTTCACTGGATCACCAGGTAAATATGTATCGTTGAAAGACACGATTGCAGGATTTAAAGGTATTCTTGCTGGTGAATATGATAGCATTCCAGAACAAGCGTTTTACATGGTAGGTACCATCGATGAAGCGTTGGAAAAAGCAAAAGGAATGAAGGCGTAAGGTGAGAGACGCGAAAGTTTATTTCGCGTTGCTCGCGCTATGTACCTATGTTGTCTACTAACTTTATAAATTTTAGGTAACAAAAGATGACCATGTTAGTGCATGTAGACATCGTGAGTGCGGAAAAAGAGATTTTTTCTGGTTTAGCTGAAATGGTCTTCGCACCAGCTGAACTAGGCGAAGTCGGTATTTCACCACGTCACGCGCCGTTAATTACTAAGCTCAATCCGGGCGAAGTGCGTGTTAAGATCAGTGATACGGAAAGTTATTCGTTTTTTATTTCTGGTGGTTTACTTGAGGTTCAGCCACATGTTGTATCGGTTTTAGCAAATACAGCTATTCGTGCGAAAGACATTGATGAAGCTGCTGCGCTAGAAGCGAAAACAAGAGCAGAGGAAATACTAGCGGATAAAACAAGTAGAGTTGATTATGCTACCGCTGAAAATGACTTGTTCCAGGCGGTTATGCAGTTGCGCACACTCGAAAGATTTAGAAAACGCGGCGGGTAACTGTTTTAGTTATCGCCCTGTCTTAGAAAAAGCCCGATAACGTTTTACGCTATCGGGTTTTTTCGTTTACTTTACATCCAAAAGAAAATGACACTCATTACAATTATTCTCGCTGCAGGCAAAGGAACGCGAATGCGTTCGCAATATCCTAAAGTTTTACATTCTATCGGCAGCAAATCTTTATTACGCCATGTTTATGATTTAAGTGCAAAGCTCGAAAATAATACGATTCATGTGGTGATCGGGCATGGCGCTGAGTCAGTGAGAAGTGCGCTTTCACATTTATCGATTCACTGGGTTGAGCAAATCACGCAATTAGGTACTGGTCATGCTGTACAGCAGGTTGGCGACGATATTGAAGAGGACGCGACCGTACTGATTTTGTATGGCGATGTGCCGCTACTTAAAGAGCAAACACTGCATACATTGCTATCAAATGTAAACGAAAAAACGTTATCGCTACTGACGGTCAATTTAAAAAATGCCACCGGATACGGTCGTATTGTGCGTGACAACAATAATCGAGTGCTTCGTATTGTTGAAGAAAAAGATGCGAATAACATAGAAAAAACAATAAAAGAAGCTAATACAGGCATTTTGGCTGTAAAGGGGCATTCATTAAAAAAATGGTTAGCGCAATTAAATAACAATAATGCACAAGGCGAATATTATTTAACTGATATTATCGCATTAGCGGTTGCGGATGGATTTAATATTGCCACTAACTCACCTGAAAATGAAGATGAAGTTTTAGGCGTTAATGATAAATTACAACTGGCACATTTAGAAAGGGTTTATCAATTACAACAGGCACGTCACCTGATGGAACGCGGCGTAACGTTGCGTGATCCTGCGCGTTTTGATTTGCGAGGAAGTATTGTTGAATTAGGTCAAGATGTTGAAATTGATATTAATGTTATTTTAGAAGGCGACAATAAAATTGGAAACAATGTTAAAATTGGTGCTAATACAAGTATCAAAAATACGATAATTGGTGATAATACTGAAATTTTGCCAAATTGCGTGATAGAAAATGCTGTCATTGGTCAAAATAGTCGTATTGGGCCTTTCGCTCGACTTCGTCCAGATAGTGTTTTGTCCAGTGATACCCACATTGGTAACTTTGTGGAAATTAAAAAATCACATATTGGACAAGGTAGTAAAGTGAATCATTTGAGTTATATTGGTGATGCACTTGTGGGCAGTAAGGTGAATATTGGCGCAGGGACGATTACCTGTAACTACGATGGTGTTAATAAATCACAAACAATCATTGAAGATGGTGCATTTATTGGATCCAATACACAATTAGTCGCGCCAGTGACGGTTGGCGAGAATGCCACTATCGGTGCGGGTTCGACGATTACAAAAGATACGCCAGCAGGGCAGTTAACACTTAGTCGTGCTAAACAGGTTTCGGTTATTAATTGGCAACGTCCAATTAAAAAGGAGAAATTATAATGTGTGGAATTGTCGCAGGTATCGCGCAGCGAAATGTAATTCCAATTTTATTGGAAGGTTTGAAGCGATTAGAATATCGGGGCTATGATTCAGCGGGACTTGCTGTGATTCATGAGCAAACAATTTTGCGTCAGCGTGTATTAGGCAAAGTAAAAGGGCTTGATGAATCACTCAAAGCTGAGCCCATGTCAGGTCATATTGGGATTGCACATACGCGCTGGGCAACGCACGGTAAACCGAGTACGGCTAACGCACATCCTCATGTTAGTTGTAATAATGTGGCTGTTGTTCACAACGGAATTATTGAAAATTATGAACAACTTAAAGCTGCACAACTAAAAAATAATTACGCATTCAGTTCTGAAACCGATACAGAAGTTATTGTTCATGAAGTTTTTCATGCGCGTCAATCAACTGACAACTTATTGCAAGCAGTAAAAGATGCCTTGCCTAAATTAGAGGGCGCCTATGCACTTGCCATTATGTGTGCAGATGAACCCGATACATTGGTGATTGCTCGCAAAGGAAGTCCTTTAGTCATTGGCGTGGGAATTGGAGAGTATTTTGTTGCTTCGGATGTCACTGCACTTTTACCAGTAACGCAATGCTTTATTTTCCTTGAAGAAGGCGATGTTGCGGAAATTAAAATTGATTCCTTAATTATTTATGATGATCAAAACAATATTGTCAGTCGTGATACCAAAGAAAGTCAATTAAAGGCGGATGCTGTCGAAAAAGGTGAGTATCGGCATTTTATGCTCAAAGAAATTTATGAACAGCCTTTTGCCATTACACAAACATTGGAAGGGCGTTTTATTGCTCAGCGTTTACAAGATAGTGCCTTTGGATTTGATGCAGCGCGAATTTTTGATCAAATCAAATCCATTCAAATTTTAGCCTGTGGTACAAGTTATCATGCTGGGTTAGTTGCGCGGTATTGGTTTGAAGAATTAGCGCGTGTGCCGTGTAGCATTGAAGTGGCTAGTGAGTTTCGTTATCGGCATCCCGTGTTAGCGCCTGATACGTTGGTTGTGACTATTTCACAATCAGGAGAAACAGCAGATACTTTGGCAGCCTTAAAAGAAGCAAAACGGCTTGGTGCTAAACATACACTTGCCATTTGTAATGTGCCTGAAAGTTCGCTTGTGCGTGAATCAGACTTGGTGTTGCTGACCCGCGCAGGTCCTGAAATTGGCGTGGCATCAACAAAAGCGTTTACTACCCAATTAGTCTCTTTGATGTTGCTTGTCCTTGCTATTGGAAGACGATTTGAATTAAATCAAGTTTTAGAGCAGCATATTACGGATGAATTGTTTAAATTGCCACGTAAAATGGAAAGTGTGTTACAACTGGACAGAGAAATTGAAATTTTAGCAGAGCGTTTTACAGAAAAACATCATGCTTTATTTTTAGGACGTGGTTCGCACTATCCTATCGCAATGGAAGGTGCTTTAAAACTGAAAGAAATTTCTTATATTCATGCAGAAGCGTATCCAGCAGGTGAATTAAAGCACGGTCCGTTGGCATTAATTGATGCTGAAATGCCTGTCATCACGGTTGCACCCAATAACAGTTTGCTTGAAAAACTGAAATCCAATATGCAAGAAGTGTCCGCACGTGGAGGGCAATTAATTGTGTTTATGGATGAAACGCTATCGCCAACACCTAATGATAATGTTCAAATTATTAAAGTACCAAAAGTAGATAATCATATCTCTCCAATGCTTTATACCTTGCCGTTGCAATTATTGTCTTATCATGTTGCTGTTTTAAAAGGTACTGATGTTGATCAGCCTCGTAATTTGGCAAAATCTGTGACTGTAGAATAAATAAAAATAGGAGAAACGCATTTTGCACAGTAACTATAATACGGATGATTTACGCATTTCGGGTATGACGCAGGTTATTGCACCTGTTGAAGTACACACTGAAATGCCTATTACCAATCAAGCCGCTCAAACCACTTTTAACGCAAGACAGGCAATTCATCATATTTTAGCCGGTGAAGATGATCGCTTGGTGGTTATTGTTGGGCCTTGCTCCATTCATGATGCAAAAGCAGCTCACGAGTATGCTGGGTTGCTCAAAGAAGCGATTGCACAATTTAGCAATGAACTGCTTATTGTCATGCGTGTTTATTTTGAAAAACCGCGTACAACAGTTGGCTGGAAAGGATTAATTAATGATCCTGATTTAGATTCAAGTTTTAACATTAATAAAGGTTTGCGTATTGCAAGGCAATTATTATTAGATTTGAATAACAATGGTGTTCCCGCTGCGACAGAGTATTTGGATTTAATTACGCCGCAATATATTTCCGATTTAATTGCTTGGGGTGCCATTGGTGCGCGGACAACGGAAAGTCAGGTGCATCGTGAATTAGCCTCGGGGCTCTCATGTCCTGTTGGTTTTAAGAATGCAACTGATGGAACGATTAAAATTGCCATTGATGCAATTGGCGCAGCGATGAGTCCTCATCACTTTTTGTCACTGACAAAATCTGGGCATTCCGCTATTTTTTCGACAACAGGTAATGAAGATGTTCATATCATTTTGCGTGGCGGAAATAAACAACCAAATTACGATGCCGTGAATGTGAATCAAGTAGCGCATGGCATGGAAAAAGCACAGCTTCGACCAAATATTATGATTGATTTCAGTCACTCCAATAGTTTGAAGCAATGCCAGCGTCAATTAATTGTGGGTGACGATGTTGCATTGCAAATTGCAAATGGTGACAGACGTATTATGGGTGTTATGATTGAAAGTCATCTCAAAGCAGGACAACAATCAGTCATTGAAGGACAATCTCTTGTATACGGCCAGAGCATTACAGATGCTTGTTTATCATGGGATGATACGCTGCCATTGCTTGAAAACTTAGCGAATGCAGTACAAAAAAGACGGAGTGTGAAAATATGATCATTTATGTGAATGGCAACGAACGCGAAATTGCTGAAAACAGCACGGTTTTCGATGTTGTAACAAAATTAGAATTACAAGGCAAAAAAATAGCGATTGAATTGAATCAAGAAATTTTGCCGTTCCAATCGTTTCAAACACAAACGTTACAGGCAAATGATAAGTTAGAAATTGTGCATGCAATCGGTGGTGGACAAGGGGACTCATTTGTCATTGCGGGTAAATCTTATCAATCTCGTTTGCTTGTTGGGACAGGGAAATATAAAGATTTAGAGCAAACCCGTTTAGCCATTGAAGCCAGTGGAGCAGAAATTGTGACGGTAGCTATTCGCCGCACAAATATTGGTCAAAATGCCAATGAAGCTAATTTACTCGATGTAATTTCACCCGATAAATATACTATTCTTCCTAATACAGCAGGCTGTTATACCGCTGAAGAAGCGGTGAGAACTTGCCGCCTTGCGCGTGAATTGCTTGGTGGGCATAATTTAGTCAAATTAGAAGTTCTCGCAGATCAAAAAACGTTATTTCCTAATGTGGTTGAAACTTACATTGCCGCTGACATTTTGGTGCGTGAAGGATTTGAAGTCATGGTTTATACCAATGATGATCCAATTGCAGCCAAACGCTTGGAAGACATGGGATGTGTTGCCGTTATGCCTCTCGCTGCACCGATTGGCTCAGGACTAGGTATTCGTAACCCCTACAATATTTTAACGATTGTTGAAAATGCCAATGTACCTATTTTAGTTGATGCAGGTGTTGGAACCGCTTCAGATGCCGCTATGGCAATGGAATTAGGATGCGCAGGCGTATTGATGAATACCGCGATTGCAGAAGCAAAAAATCCTATTTTAATGGCATCTGCTATGCGCAAGGGAATCGAAGCGGGACGTGAAGCATTTTTAGCTGGGCGTATGCCTAGAAAACGTTTTGCCTCAGCTTCATCTCCAATTGATGGATTGTTTTTTTAAAATACACGTGTTTTCGCCCTATATATGGGGCGTTATTTTCTTAACTGTTAGGTTGACATTATGCAGATTATTCAAGAAGCGTTGACATTTGATGACGTTTTACTCGTTCCCGCGCATTCTACTGTTTTACCGCGTGAAGTTTCTATGCAAACGAAATTAACGCGAGGTATCGCGCTTAATATTCCTCTTGTTGCTGCGGCAATGGATACTGTCACAGAAGCCCGTTTAGCGATTGCGATTGCGCAGGAAGGCGGTGTTGGTATTATTCACAAGAATATGACAACAGAGCAGCAAGCCTTAGAAGTTCATCGTGTTAAGAAATATGAAACGGGTGTCATTAAAGATCCAATCACGGTCACGCCTAATGCAAGTATTCGCGATGTACTAAAATTAACACAAGCTAAAAAGATTTCAGGTGTTCCTGTTGTTGATGGCGATGAGTTAGTCGGAATTGTTACTAGCCGTGATTTACGTTTTGAAACCCGATTTGATGAGCCAGTATCGAGTGTTATGACACCTAAAGAACGTTTAATTACCGTCAATGAAAATGCGAATCGCAAAGATGTACTGGCGTTACTGCATAAACATCGTATCGAGAAAGTATTGGTTGTGAACGATGATTTTCATTTGCGTGGATTGATTACCGTTAAAGATATTCAAAAAGCGAAAGATTACCCCAATGCGTGTAAAGATGAACAAGAGCGTTTACGTGTTGGTGCGGCAGTTGGAACAGGTGAGGGCACTGAAGAGCGTGTTGCTGCATTAGTTAATGCGGGAGTTGATGTTATTGTTGTGGATACTGCACACGGGCATTCACAAGGTGTAATAGATCGTGTACGTTGGGTGAAAAAACATTATCCCAATGTACAAGTGATTGGCGGAAATATTGCGACTGCTGAGGCCGCCCTAGCCTTAGTTGAAGCAGGTGCAGATGGCGTGAAAGTAGGTATTGGCCCTGGTTCAATTTGTACGACGCGTATCGTTGCAGGTGTTGGCGTGCCGCAAATGACAGCCGTTAGCAATGTGGCAGCTGCGCTTAAAAATACAGGTGTTTCAATTATTGCGGATGGTGGTGTACGTTATTCAGGCGATGTGGCTAAAGCATTAGCGGCAGGCGCTGATGCCGTGATGCTTGGTGGTTTATTTGCTGGTACAGAAGAAGCTCCTGGGGAAGTCGAATTATTTCAAGGTCGCTCATATAAATCCTACCGTGGTATGGGTTCACTTGGTGCGATGTCGCAGCAACAAGGCTCAAGTGACCGTTACTTCCAAGAAGAAGCGGATTCAGTTGAAAAATTAGTTCCTGAAGGTATTGAAGGTCGGGTGCCTTATAAAGGAACGATGCTTGCTGTTGTGCATCAATTGCTTGGTGGTATTCGCGCTAGCATGGGATATACAGGTTGTGCAACCATTGCTATTTTGCATGAAAAAGCACAATTTGTACGTGTCACTAGTGCGGGTATGCGCGAAAGTCATGTGCATGATGTTACTATTACGAAGGAAGCGCCCAATTATCGAATGGAATAATTGCGTATTTTTTATTTTTGCTGAACGCCTTGATTCGTTATCAACAATCAAGGCGTTTGTTTTTTTACGTTTTAAAATAGGTTTTGATTTTATGTTACTTATTCCAGCAATCGATTTAAAAGAAGGAAAATGTGTGCGTTTGCGTCAAGGACGCATGGAAGATGATACCGTGTTTTCGGATAATCCTGTTGAAGTCGCGGGACGTTGGGTAAATGAAGGAGCGCAACGAATTCATTTAGTGGATTTAGACGGCGCATTTGCAGGTAAACCACGCAATGCTGACGTAATTAATGCTATCGCTAAGGCTTATCCTTCGGTTCCAGTCCAAATTGGTGGCGGCATTCGTGATGAAGCGACCATTGAAGCGTATTTAAACGCTGGTGTGCAATACGTTATTATTGGTACAAAAGCGGTTCAAGAACCAGAATTTGTTCGTGAAATGGCAGCGAAATTTGCAGGCCATGTTATTGTTGGTTTAGATGCAAAAGACGGTAAAGTAGCAACAGATGGTTGGGCTACGGTGTCGCAATATGATGTGATTGATTTGGCATTAGAATTTGAACAAAATGGCGTTGCTGCAATTATTTATACTGACATTTCTCGTGATGGCATGATGCAAGGCGTGAATGTAGAGGCTACTGCACGATTAGCGAGGGCGATTTCTATTCCCGTTATTGCATCAGGCGGTATTACGAATTTAGACGATATTTATGCCCTAGGTAAAGTAAAAGACGATGGCGTCATGGGTGCTATTACTGGGCGAGCCATTTATGAAGGGACTCTCGATTTCGGGCAAGCACAGAAAATTGCATTACAGTTTTAGGAAATAGCAATGAGTTTAGCAAAACGTATTATTCCGTGTTTAGATGTTGATAATGGTCGCGTTGTGAAAGGTGTTCAATTTGTAGATATACGCGACGCGGGTGACCCTGTTGAAATTGCCCGTCGTTATGATCGTGAAGGGGCAGATGAAATTACGTTTTTGGATATTACCGCAACACATGATAATCGCAATACGATGGTGCATGTGGTTGAACAGGTTGCCAGTGAAGTGTTTATTCCGTTAACTGTCGGTGGAGGGATTCGAACGCTTGATGATATTCGTCGAATGCTCAATGCAGGCGCTGATAAAGTAGGCATTAACAGTGCGGCTGTTTTTAATCCTCATTTTGTGAAAGAAGCTGCCGATAAATTTGGATCACAGTGTATTGTTGTTGCTATTGATGCGAAAAAGGTGAGTGCGGAAAATGAGCCATTGCGTTGGGAAATTTTTACCCATGGTGGTCGTAAAGGTACGGGACTTGACGCAGTTAAATGGGCGCAAAAAATGGTTGAATTTGGTGCGGGTGAAATTCTATTAACTAGCATGGATAAGGATGGCACAAAGTCAGGGTTTAATTTGCCTTTAACACGCGCGGTAAGTGAAGCGGTTTCTGTTCCTGTGATTGCTTCAGGTGGTGTGGGTAATTTAGATCATTTGGTTGAAGGTATTCTGGAAGGAAAGGCTGATGCCGTGTTGGCTGCGAGTATTTTTCATTTTGGTGAATACACTATCGGCGAAGCTAAAGCGCGAATGCAAGCAAGTGGTATTGAGGTGCGTTTATGACATGGCTCGATGACATTCGCTGGACTGAAGAGGGTTTAATTCCAGCCATAGCGCAAGATTCAGAGACGGGCAAAGTATTGATGTTTGCTTGGATGAATCGTGAATCGTTGCAATTGACGGTTGAGGAAGGTTACGCTGTTTATTGGTCACGTTCACGAGGAAAATTGTGGCGTAAAGGCGAGGAATCTGGGCATAAGCAAAAAATTGTGCATATTCAACTCGATTGTGATGAGGACGTGTTACTTTTAAGTATCGAACAGGAAGGCGGAATTGCTTGCCATACCGGTCGGCAAAGTTGTTTTTATCGACGATTAGTGGATGGTGAGTGGCGCGTCATTGAAAATGTATTGAAGCCACCTGAGCACATTTACAAATAGTGCATTAATGTGTGACCTTGTTCACAGTTTTGCATATAAACGTTTGATTAATACGATTTTGAAGAATAGACTTCTACTATAGGGTTTATTTAATTTTTTGAGGTGTGTGATGTTTAATTTTACTTGTCATCGTGCTGTATTCTTAGCGAGCAGTTTATCTTTAATCTGCTTCTCAGAGGCTACTTTAGCTGTCCCAAAGGTAAAAAAAATCCAACCACACAAAATTGCATCGACATTTGCCTTAGCAACATTACTGAAAAAACATAATACAAATCGTTTTGGTAGAATGTACGTTGCTTACGCTGACACAGGCGCAACTGCTTTGGCGGGTAGCGCAGCAGCAAAATCCACTTCAGTTAGTCATACCGATACGAATGTTCAAGTAACCGGTGTTGATGAAAGTGACCGCGCAAAAGTAGATGACAATGGCTACATTTATCAGCTTGTCAATAATCAAGTTATTATCGCCAAAGCATTTCCCGCAGCGCAACTGGGTCAGAGCGCTGTCATTGAACTGCCGCAAGACAATTTTTCTCCGATGGGACTGTATCTTCAAAATGGCAAATTGGTTGTTGTTGGCAACACATGGCAGACATTATCACCACCTGTAGAATTTGAAAATACGCCTTTATCGCCCACCGCCAAAATGGCTTATGGTGGTTGGTGGGGATACATGCGAAATAATCAAACGCGTACATTAATTTATGATGTGAGTGATCAAACACAACCAAAGCAAATTCGTGATGTGGTTGTCGATGGTGATTATTTAGATTCACGTCGCGTTGGCAATTATCTGTATTTTATGACACGTTCTTACCCACGTTATTATATGGCGCCAAATATGGTGTCAACAAATCCTTGGTTTATGAAATCAAAAGATATCTTGCCAAGTGTCACTGATAATAAGGCAGGAAAAACAACAACTAAAACATTGGCCATTAAAGATGTTGTGTATTTCCCTAATTTTGTTGAACCCGATTATGTGGTGGTTGCGAGTATTGATTTGGAGCAACCTCAAAAAGAAGTGGTGACAAAAGCTTATTTAGGGGCGGGCGATTTGGTTTATGCGTCGCATGAAAATTTGTATCTATCCGCTTCTAAATATAATTTCGGGGGAAATGGTGATGTCGTTCCACAAAATATAACGACTACTCAGATTTTTAAAATAGGTATCGATGCAGGGCAAATGAATTTCACTGCAGCTGGTGAGGTTAATGGTACGGCATTAAATCAATTTTCAATGGACGAGCAAGGCGATTATTTCCGAATTGCGACGACAACACGTAGCTGGTTTAGCGGGACTAGCGAATCTTATAGTTCATTATTTGTCTTGAATAAGGATATGAAAACCGTAGGCAAAATTGATAAGTTAGGCGAAGGCGAAAATATTTACGCGACAAGGTTTATGGGGAACCGTTGTTACATTGTGACTTTTAAATTAACTGATCCACTGTTTGCAATTGATTTATCTACGCCTGAAAATCCTGTTGTGATGGGTGAGTTAAAAATTCCAGGATACAGTAATTATTTGCATCCGATTGATGAAACCCACCTTATTGGATTTGGAAAAGAAGCGGCTATTTATCAACCTGAAAAATTAAACACTGATACGCCTAATACTGATACACCTTGGTGGACAGATGGTTCTGCATTTTATCAAGGTTTAAAAGTTGCCTTGTTTGATGTGGCAGATATGAAGAATCCTAAGCAGATAGATTCAGTCACTATTGGTGAGCGTGGAACGGATTCACCCATACTTTGGGATCATAAAGCATTGTATTGGGATGCTGAAAAGCATTTGTTCGGTTTTCCAGTCCAAGAGTCGCATTTACGACAAGCTTTTGATCCACAAAAACCTTGGAATTATGGTCAACCCACCTACCAAGGTGCGTATATCTATGAAGTTACACCTGAAAAGGGATTTACGTTTAAGGCAAGGCTTTCACAAATTCCCGATAGTATGACACCTAAAACTGAGACTTATGACGGTTATAGCTACAGTTATTGGGAGTCTGAAGCGAGTAATTATTTTATAGATAGAATTTTGCGTGTAGATGACAGTTTATACACTTTATCGAGCAATCAGATCACTGCTTACAGTTTAGAGAACTATAAAGAAACGAACAGGTTAGTATTTAAACCTCAAGTAAATTCTCAAAAATAAGCGTATTTATTTAACCGAAAAACACTTTTTATTAATAATATTACTTGGTTACAGCTTAAGGGGAATTTAAGATTGGGCCTCGACAATGTAACCATTAGCGAAACTTTTTAAAAATACTTATGCCAAATTCGACATTTAAAAACCTAGAAATGCCTAATGAAACTGACTTATCTTCAAGACGCAAATTCTTAAAAAATATCACCTTTGGTTCGCTTCTCTTTTTGACAGGTACACAAATTGCGAGTGCTAAAGCAAAGCAAATTTCTACGCATAAAGTTGTTGCGCGTAAAGTAGCTGAGAAATCTAGCAGTAAGTCTGTTTTTGTTGCATCTAAAGGCAATCAAAAATTGAAGACCGCTATCACGAATCGACTTGCTAAAAAAACTGATGCGCATGAAAAAAAGCTCGTTGCCGTTCATACATCGAGCAAAACCAAAAATGCGCAGCATCACGATGCGAAAAATACGCATCATGAAACGATAAAGAATCGTAAGTTTGCAGACGCGCATCATCATGACGAAACGCGTCACCATAAAGTTATCGCGTCTAATTCGAAGCGCAGTGTTATGTATCGTGATAATGCACTAGTTTTAGATACGCGTGAAGAGCGGCAGTTATTTGTGCAGCATATTCCATCTAAGATGATAGCCTTGCAAAATCTGCATACAGGCGATCATTTAAAGCTGACTTACTTTGAGCGTGGTCTTTATATTGAAGATGCTCTTCAGGAAATTGATTATATTTTCCGTGATCATCACACGGGCGATATTCATCCTGTTGATCCTGCGTTACTTGATCAACTTTATGAATTAAAGCTAAGTTTGAATGTCAGTCGTCCGTTTAATATTGTTTCTGGTTATCGTTCGCCTGAAACCAATGCGAATCTACGTCGACATAGTGATGGCGTGGCTAAAAACAGTTTACACATGCAAGGTCGCGCTATTGATATTCGTCTTGATGGTTATGATACAAGAACGATCAGAGATGCCGCGCTGGCGATGCAACGCGGCGGTGTTGGCTATTATCCTGATTCAAATTTTGTGCATATAGATACGGGTAATGTCAGAAGTTGGGGCGTATAATTCACAGACGTGTTTTAACTAAGTCGTAAATTTCTTGGCTGCTGACTTCTGCCTCACTCAAAATAGCCGTTAATTCGGCTATTTTTGTTTCTGCAAACGCCCTATCTTTTAAACTGGCTGCGTTGATATACACATTAAGTGCAGCACTTTTTAATCCAGCGTAACCTGACATCACGGCAACTCCCGCGTCACTAATAACGGCTGTATTTCCTTTTTGCGCGGCAATTTTGCTTAATGCTATCGCCTGTGCACAAGCTTTTGCGCAAACTAAGGGGACATTGGTTGCTTCTCTTAGTGCATGTTGAATAGCTGTGCTGCGTGCTGTTTTTTCGTCGTCAGTTTCTTTAGGTAGCGCATACGTTGCCATTAATTCATCAAAAATATCAACATCTGCTTTAATCATGGCGGTTAATTGTTCGCGCAATATTTCGGATTGATTGAGCAACTCTTTCATGTCATTTTCAACTTCAGCGTATTTGGGTTTGCCGATAGTTAAATTACAGACCATGCTGGTTAGCGCGGCTGATTGTGCGCCCATTAACGCCGAGGCACTGCCACCGCCAGGTGTTGCATTTTTGCTTGCTAACGTATCTAAATAAAGCTGTAGAGAACTGTCTTTGATTTGGGTCATGTTAAAAATTAAAAAGTAGATAGTTAAAAAAATGATGTGAATAATAAAATGATTGCGAGTGGTTAGCCTTTCCCCGATACAACTAATTTTGCTATCATAATGCGTAACATACCGCAGAATTGACTTACTGCGAAAGACTTTCGCTGTTCATTTTCTCAATTTATGACAATTCCATCTATCGCAATTTTTACTGATGACCCCGGTTGGCATGGTAAACAGCTCAAACAAGCATTTGCATCACTAGGTTTTCAAAGTGCTTTTGTCTCATTAAGCGAATGCTGTTTTCACTTATCGAACCAACATGCGTTGCCAATTTCTATCCCTCAATTTGAGAAAACATTGCCTTTGGCTGCATTCGTTCGTGGGGTTCCCGGTGGATCATTGGAAGAAGTGACGCTTTATTTGGATTTTTTGCATGGGTTAAAAATATTAGGAATTCCCGTTTATAATGACGCACATGCTATTGAGCGTAGCGTTGATAAAGCGATGACAAGTTTCTTATTGCATCATGCTAAGTTGCCTACACCAAAAACGTGGGTTTTGCGTAGTCGCACCGATGCACTTAATTTAGCGCGTGATGAGTTGGCGGCAGGAAATTTGCTGATTAGCAAACCGTTGTTTGGTTCGCAAGGTGAAGGTATTCGTCGAATTGAAAAATTGACGGATATACCTTGGATGACAAGCAGTCATGGTGTTTATTATCTTCAGCGTTTTATTGACTGTATCGGTGAAGGGTTTTCGGATTACCGTGTTTTTGTGATTAATGGTCAAGCGATAGCCACAATGCGTCGACGCGGTAAATCTTGGCTTAACAATGTAGCGAAAGGCGCAAGCTGTGAGCGAGTTGCGTTAAATTTAGAAATGAATGAATTGGCAATTAACGCTACGAAATTGTTGAAAATGGATTATGCGGGCGTTGATATTATTGAAGATTGTCATGGGAAGTTGAACGTTATTGAAGTGAACAGCGTACCTGCGTGGAAAGGTCTTGAAAGTGTTTTTGATGGCAATATTGCCCAATTACTCGCGCAAGATTTAATTAATCGACATCTTCTTAAAAAATAATGAATAAACTCAGCGCACATCAACTCGAAGAATTTTATTTGCAAGCTTGTGAAGTTGAACTGCAAGCGTTCAAACCCGGCAACGTGAGTATCTATGCAGATG
>JBDLQG010000001.1:0-44111 GCA_039800705.1 Pseudomonadota bacterium | reverse complement strand
ATGCTTGATATAGCCCTGTATCGATAAAAGGCACTCGTTTAATACCTGATTCGATATGCTTAAATCTATGGCTTACGCCTTGCTTAGCGGCTTTGGTTTGTATGCCAGTAAATCCGCTGTCTAATGCGTGTCTAAAATCTGTTTCAATGTCCGACATTGCATCGCTAAAAATTGAGCCGCCTTGCTGTATGCCGTTCAGTGCATTTTCCAATGATTCAGCTAAATCCTTTTCTAAATGTTGACCTATTTTTTTACTGAACATTTCAGCAAACTTGCCAATAACACTGTATTTGTCCTCAAGAATCTGAGCCACTTCACCCGTCATTTTGCCATCATCGTAAGGCACATCATTAACGCCTAAATGGATAATCATTACGACACCGCAAAGATACTGCCATATTGTTGAGCCACTGCAAGGTAAGCCCTGCCCCACGGAGTTTTTAAATTCTGTAAATCGCCTATTGTTAAGCCTGTAAATGCCTCAGGTGTAACTAAGCTTGAACTTGTGCCGCTATCACTTGCGGAAGAGATAACACCAGATACAAAGCCAACACAGTCAAACTTTTGTCTAGTATCAGCAAAGAATGTTTGACCGCTTTGGTCTGGTGTTATGTTAATCAGATAATCAGTCGCTAAATTATAAACCGCTTGCTCATAATGTAGGGGAGACACAGCGGCAAATATAGGATTGACGGTTTCCAGTGACAGTGCATAACTCGTGCTTATGTATGCGCTGTCATCGGGTAGCAATTCAGGTGCGATTTGTACGCACCCGCGAATAAATGCCAGATAACCGTCAACTGTTACGCTCATTTGCTTTTGCGCCCCATACTCGACACTGTTTTACTGGTTGTAACGCCGTGTTCAGTTGTTTCTGACACGGTATCTAGTACCACCGCGTTAGCCTGGGGCAATGCCTCAAGTATTGCCGCTGTAGTTGCCACTTTAGAATCATCAGCCATTTTTTGCGCTACCTCGTCATTTTGAGAAATGCCATAAAACAGCTTGTCGAGGTCTACGGGTTCGCCCACTGAATAGACAATTGGGGCTTTGATGTTATCGTGGCTTTTACCGTAGACTTCATTAGCTGCCAGAATCCCGTAATCTTCGTGTTGACTGACAATAATATCAATCACATCACGCGTTAAATCGCCAGCAATCTGGATTTGTTTCCCGATGGGTATATCCTGATCTAACAATTTAGGGTTTTCCGGCAAGCGGTAATGAAATTTGAACCGCTGTTTTGTTAAGTTCGCTACAAATAGTTTCATGATTCTAACCGTCTAAATTAAGAATATGTGGCTGATAAAATAAAGATAGCTTCTGGTCTAATGCCCCATCCGCTGATAATACGTTGTTCTGCAAGTACATCAGTTGCACCGCCTGCTAACGGGCTATAAATCTCAGTTGGTGCGACTTTATCGCATAACTGAATAGTCGTAGCTAACAGACCTGGCTGCAATTTAGCAAACTCGTTAGTATCGTTTACACCATCGTTGGAAACTTCCAATTCTGGCACACAGATAATAATCGCGTCTTTGCCGCCGTTGCCTTTACCGATTAATGTGTCATCAACTGCAAATTCAATATCACCACCAGCCGCGCCTGAAAAGGTTTGAGCCATAGTTGCGATAGTTCCAGAACCTGCGCCTTCACGTTGGAAGTTGGTAAGCTGTACAACACCGTAATACGTCCATTTAGCAATTACACGTTGTGGTGCAAGAATAACCACTTTGTGAGCATTGCCCAGCATGTACAAATTGCTGAGAATGTCAGAGATTGTCTTTAACAAGAACGTAGCCATTTCACCGTTGTCATACGTTAAAATAGTCGTATGACCGCCGCTATCCGCTGGTAAGTTCGTGGCAGTTGCCCCCGCTGTATTTAACAAACCCTCGCCATTAGCCGCGTTTACGCCATATAACAGCGCGTTACGGTTTTGCTGAAATATAGCTTGTCTCATGCCTAAACGATATGCTTCGGGTAATGACAACCCCCACGCGCCCGCAGCTGCTAAATCGTGATGGTCATATTCAGCGCGTGCACGATGCAAATACGTTGGCGTGCTGATTTGTGCCATTGTAAAGCCAACGCTAGGTAAGCTATTACCTGGTGATTGTCCGATACTTGATTTTGTATCAATAGACATTGTTCTAATGTAAACAGCTTTATCCACGTCCGATAATCTTACCTGCATTTCACCACCGCCCAGCAAGCTAAATGCTCCTGAACGTTGGTTATACTGCATTAAAATGTCGGGTAATATAAGAGATGGATTAACCGTTACAAATGCTGGATTAATACTAGCCATTTTTTAAATCTCCACAAGTGCAACAGCAACGCCAGATTCAACCCACGTTGCAAGTTTTGTTGTATTATTCCACGCAACCACTTTACTGTTGCCCGCGTTTACGTTGATAACTTTTACAGGCAATGCCGTTGTGCTGAATGCCACAATGCGATTTGCTGAAAAATCCCAGCTTACCTGTGCAGTAATCAATGAACCATCTAAACTGACTAAAGCAGGATCGATGGGTAACACAATACGCGCTTTACTGCCCATTCTGTAAAATGGAACGGTAGCACCGCCGCTGCCTGTTGGCACTGGTGATGATGGGCTGTTTACCCACGCATTCGCTTGGTTAAACACACTAAAGCCTGTCACTGTTGCGTAAGACGTTGAGCGTTTGATTTGCCCACCTTGCGCACCGTCATTAATCGAGATTAATTCTTGGATAGGCAAACCGCCCCATATTGGTAAAGTTTCGCTAGATGCCAATACACCAATAGTCAAACTATTGCGGATTGCGGGATCATCCATTGCCATGCCTTGAACATAGCCATCAGATGATTTTTTAAACGTACCGAGTGCGTTGGTCGTGCTGTATGGATCTATTGCAATGCTCATATTAATTAGCTCCTAATCTGCCAGTGCGTGAAGCGGCTTTAAACTGGTTATACACTGCGCCTGGTTCACCACCAACAAATTCAATAGTTGTTCTTCCCATTGATTCATGTTTAATTTCACGCGGCATGTTTGAGCCCGTGTTAATGTTTGGCGATTTCGCCGCTTTCATTGAATCGGCATAAACAGTAGCTTCAATGGATTTTAGTGTTGCCGCATCGTTAATCATGTCCACGTTAGAATCTTTAAACGCGGGGCTGTGTTTTTGATATTTGCGAATAAGACGCTTACGGAATGCTGTAGGTGTTTCGCCTTGCATCGCGCGGATAGGATTACTATCACCGAAAACGTGTGATAATTCCGCTCCTTTTCCTTCACTGTCTGCTACCTCTTCCATGTCAGAATCGGATAACACAGCAGGTTTAGCTGTCATAGAATCAAGTTTCTTTTCAACTTCTGCTATCCGATTAGGAATATCATCATCGGCTTTCACTTCTGCTACAGGTTGAGCGGGTTCGGCTGGTGGTGTTTCTGGAGCAGGTGGTGCGACCGCATCGGCTTTCGCGCCCTCAAGCGCGTCTAAACGCTCGCTAATTTTACCGAGAGCCGCCAGAATCTGAGCTTGTACGCTCTCTTCTTGTGCCTCGTGTTCTTGGCTTTCAATTACTTCATCTGGCATGGTATCGCCCTCAGTTGTGTTAATGGATAGATTTATCCCGTTTGGTTCTTGTCCTTTGTCCCATACACCGCCGTTTTCGGTGATGGCAACGTGGTCAATTATTGACGGTTCGCCCTCGATTAGTATCGTTTCTGGCTTACCATTTATTTCAATTTGTTGCGTAGGTTGCTGTTTGTCAAATATCACAGTCGGACTGGTTGATAGCCCACCATCCATGATTTTATCGATAGCGTATTGATCGTAGATTTTAGCAATGCCCCAGACTTCACTATCTTTAAGATATGGAAAAAAAACTGTACCGATTACGCGGTCTGCAAACTCATCACTGTTTAATTTGTTGCCGTCTGGATGTTCCCATATCACGGGTGCACCGTTACAGCTTGCTAAAAAATCATCGTTTAAGTAATAGTCTGGATTGCGTGATACAAACTCGTTTAGTTTAGCTCGATATGCTACGCCCGTGCCTGTGATGCGAATGTCAAGCAATACGGTAGAATCACCCGCTTTTTGTGGGCTTGGTAGTTCACCGTTAGCTATTTGTCTAGCTATATCGAGTTCTGTAGTCATGATTTGATTATAGCACTATGTTATGTTATATCATAACATATACAGGCAAAAAAAAACGCCTAATTAATAGGCGTTTTTAATCAGTTTTTTGCGCATTCCAGACTAACTGATTAATGCTGTATAGAACTGTAACTAGCGTAATTATTTTATCACTATCCTAAGTATTTAGCGTGTCTAACTCGTTGTACATAATTAAGATATTTCTCCATGTATTCTTTTAGGTCTTGTTCGGCTTCTATCAATGCCGTTTCCTGCCATTTTTTATGTAATTCTGGGCCACTTACGCATTCAGCATCTAAACATACACCACCGCTTAAACTGGTTTTTATAAAAGGCAAATTTATAATTTCTGAATAAGTCGATAGATTTAATGTATACGGCTCGCATTTTACGTTTAGCTTTCTAATTCTCATCGTTTCAAATACTCCATACCTTTTTTAGTCAGGTTCTCATCGGGTAATCGATTTAGTTTGTAGTAATAACTGTAATCACACTGACAAAATGGTTCTTGAGATGGCATAGTTATCTCATCGGTGTATGTACCTTTTACTAATCCCAATTTATCCGCCCAGCTATCACGGATTATAAAAAATTGTCCGTCTCTTTCGGCATGGTCTTTTCTAAAATCATAACCTGGTCGTCTAAAATGACTGTGCCATTGCCCCGCTATAGCCCCTGAATCCACCGCCACAATATCTTTAATATTAGCCACTAGCTTAGCGGCTTGATCGATTGAACATCTACGCTCTATAAATGACATTTGACTAAGCGATTTTTTAATGCCTTGTTTTAGCTCAACCTTGTCGGTCACATCACCGCCGCCTATTGGTATAGACGTTGACCACCCGACAAACCGCCTTAGGGTTTCGTTTACTGCCTGTTCTTTGCGTAGTTTGATAAGGCTGGACGCTGACAGTATTCGCCTGTCAAGTTCACCGTAAAGACTTTGTTTAATCTGTTGCTTTCTAAATAGCGGTATCTGGTCATTTAACTTTTGTAACGCTTTACCCACTTTAGGCGTGTAGGATGCTTTTAAGCGTTCAATCAACTTTTCATCGGGTTCCTGTCCCAACTCAATAGCCGCCTTGATTTGCTTAATCCAACTCTCGACACGTTCAGCACTATCAAAACCATGCTCTTCAATGTCTTTAATTGCCGCTGTAAGTAACTCGTTAACTGTTCGCATGTTAATAACCAATGATGTTTTTTACCGCTTCCGATTGACACAAGCTTGGATTAGTCCGCGCCACGTCCTGCACTTCTGCTTTTTGTGCGTTCACAATGTTAAGCATCTCTTGATTAGTGGGTTGTGGGCAATGTTTTGAAGACAGTAATCTATCCAGCTCCAAAGCCTTAGAGCCTCTAATACCACAAAATCCCTCTATCACCGCCACTTCTGCAAGTTCATTGTAAGTATACCCGCAAAAATCAGCATCCGCTTGAGTGTTTTTGTGGACAGGTTTAGCCTGTGCAGTTGTTGCAATCATTAAAGCGATTGCTGCTATAAGTAATGTTTTCATTTTATAAATCCCAATAAAAAACCCGCTATCACAATGCGGTAACATTATGACGCGGGTTTTTATAAAGTACACTGAATGACTTTTGAATTCGTGTTACCGCACATATTCAAAAATCTATGGTTAGTTTAGCGCGTGTTTTTATTGGTTGTCAATAATTCATCGCGTTACCAATTGCACGTTAATATTGTTTTTTTACCATTATCATAATAAATAATAATTTTTACCGATGGATAAAAATCATCCTTATAATTTTCTAAGTCGGTAATATCTTTTACTGTAGGATTTATAGTTCCGTTTTTATCTTCCGCATCTACCCATCGCCAACCGCAACATTCGCAATAATCACTTTCATCTATTCCAATTAGAGTTGCTTTTTCATTGGCTTTTTCTGAATTATCAGCTTCTATAATCACATATTCAGCAACGTTTTCGTTTTTAACAATGTCGCCATGAACATTATTTTGTACAAAGGTAAAAAACATTTTTATTGTCCTGTTTTTAGTAAATTAGTTCGATGTTTCATTGCAAACGCAATTAATCTTTTTTTGCGCTCTTCATACTCGATACCAGACAATAAAAACGCTTCATTACGTTTTCGTACTTGTGCCAACAGTTCAATATCGGCATTTGATAACGCGGATTCATCGGCTGTTTTGTAATTGCCAGTTACTACACCATTGCATAATTTATTTTCACACATAAAATGCACTGGCTTTGTTTCTTTGCCTAAATCATGCCGCAATTCAATTAATGCCGTCATCATCGGGTTATGTGCGTTACGCTTGTCAGTTATTAAATCGGTTCGTGGCGGGTTAGCATAAAGTCGGTTAATTTCATTAAGAGCATCACGAAAGGCTTTTATAAATCGTGTGCGAATCAGTCTTGATTTATCGCCAGTAAATGACATTGCCAATTCTAAAAAGCCGTCTTCTGTAATATCAAACTTTTCACGGACTTTATTTGTTTCATCTACATAAGAGGATTGCACAAAAGTTTGCAGTCCGAATTTTCTTAATTCGTCATTTTCGCTATTAAGAAAAGCCTTTATTTTTTCGTGAACATAAGCAGGACGTTTATTAAATTCTTTTGCCACAATCAAAGAATCTGTAAAAGCCTTATTATTTTCTCTGTGTACTAATTCTGTTTGCATTTTATTACCCTAAAATGGTACTCGATAGGATAGTGTGGCATTCGTGCGAGTAATCACGTTTTCGGGAGCTACCCTAGCCACATAAACATTATACCATAAAAAAAGCCACTGCTTAGAGTGGCTTTAGTAAATCATCGCGCTGTTGTTTAGTTATCGCGCCCTGATTATAAGCATTGATTACGGCGGCTATGTAATCTGGGTGTTGTCTAATGTCTTGCATTCGTACCAATTGTCTTGCAGTTGTGGTTCTTGTTGTAGTTTTACTTCACAGCCAAGGCGTACAACTTCATACAGCACTGGCTTATTCTTTTTCCAGTTGTGGAGCGTTTGTTTTGACACTCCACTTAAGCGGATTAGGTCGGCGGGTTTCATTTTTGAAATTTATCCGTTGCCGCTGATGTCAACAAAGAATTTATAACACCTTTTTTGCTTGGATTTAAAAGTTGGCTATTTAAATCAAAACCTTTGTTGTCAATCCATTTTTTAGCACTATCAATGCTTTTTATGTCCTCAATGTTTGTCAGTATTTCGCCGATTAATGGCTTTATAACTGCATGGTTAGCCTCTGGAATGGCATCATAATTAATGTTATTTAAAAACGACTTAACATAATTAAGCTTTTTAAATGCTTTGTCTCTGATGCTGTTTGCCCACTCTACTTGTTTTTCAGTACCTACCAATGCAGGTTTGTTTTCGTTTTGAGATTCTTCAACCGCTTGCATAAAATTTTTACGCTGTTTGTCAGAAAACTCGCCGCCGCCATTTTGCGATATTGGCTTAATATCGCTACCCATTTCTTCCTTGATTGCATTATCAAGATGGAAATTAACATTACTGTCGTGGTGTTCAGTACCTTTTGTGTACTGAGCATTTTTTGCATTGTGTGGATAATGTTTTTCTAAAAAATCTGTTACGTTCATTGTCTTGTCTCCAGTGTTCGCCTCGGATTGAGACGTTGGAGACATTGTTTCATGATTTGATTGTGGAGTCAGGTTTGACTCTTCTGGAAAATTTCGCTTAAAACCATCACTTAACTCTAACCCATGTTTTTTTGATAAATCAGCTACTGCTTTTGCATGTTCTGACGGGATATAAAACAATCCGCTTTTAATGTATTTTGCTCCTTTTAATTTTTTCAAATCATCGTACATTTTTGAATTATGTCCATATTCAACTTTTATTTTGCCCGCATCAGCACCTGACGTTAATACAGACGATTTATTACCGCCGCTATTAGACGCTGATTGTTGTTTTGCTGGAGCGGCTTGATTTTTGTAAAACTCTTTTTCTTTTTCTTTTTCAGCAAGATAAGCTGCATTTTTTTTATCCGCGTCTCTTCCGTATGCTTTGTGATTGATCTCAAATTTTTTGGCTTGCGATTCTAACCATTCGCCACCTACTCCGCCAAACTCATCGGTATTTTTGTTATAAAACCCTTTGTTTTTACTAACAAAATCTTTTATTTTTTCAAATTCATCTTTGTCTAATTTGCCACCATTCATTAATGTTCCGTCTTTGTTTATGCCAATTGCAGCCAGCGAGTCATTTAAAGACATAACGCTTTTTTCATGCTTGCCGTCCATTTGTGTTGACGTCATGCTTGCAATTGCTATTGCTGTATGACTTGGTTTTAAAAACAACGTGCTTTGTTTTTTGTCTGTTTTTACAGCATTTAAGATATTATTTGCGTTCATTTTAGCTTCTCCAGTGTGCGCCTCGGATTGAGACGTTGGAGACATTGTTTCATGATTTGATTGTTTTGTCAAATTATTTGACTCGATTGGCTTATCAGTGGCGGATTGCTCGCTTTGCTTGGTTTCCTTAGCCTGCGACTGTTCACGCTCTGCATTTTTTCGCGCATTTATGTATGATTCCAAATCCATAGCGTTAGCAAGCATATTCCCGCCAGTAGTGTCTCGCTGGTTGTTTTTTCTTTGATTGCCGCCACCACCTTTTCCAGTTGGTGTGTTTTCCAAAGCCTTAAGTGATAATTTCTCGCCTTTAGCTTTCATGTCTTTGTGCATTTTTTCAAGCTCTGGAATAGTCGCCTTTGCATAATGTTCATTTACATGATGATCTGATTCTAGCGTGTTCTTTTTTGGGCTGCTTTTTGCTGGTTCGTATTTTTCTGGATTGGCTAATTTATCGGCTTCTTTTTCTTTAGCTCTTTGCTCATTCATTGCTCTTAGCCTTGCCGCGCCTTTTAATGGTTCTGGCTGTTCACGCTCGGCATTGGTCTCATACTTAGTAAACTTCTTAGTACCTTTCAAATCACTGAGCTTTTTACCTTTTAAACCGCTCGCACCTTTTTCGATTGTGCCACCTGCCCCGACAAATACATGACTACCGCCGTTACCCTCTTCTCCACTTTCGCCATTAAGTGTTATCCAACCATCAGCATACGCAACAGAATCAGCATAGGCTGGCTGCTCATTGCTTTGTGGTTGTTGTTGCATCAATGCCAACTGTTGCGCTTGTTGTTGCTGTGCTTGCGCTTGTTGTTCAGCACTATATTGAATCAATAAGTCGGGATCAATCTCTAACGGATTAGGAAATAACAACTTGTTATCGTTTAGGTTAGTTTGTGCCCATTCCAATACAGCCCCTTGATTAACAGGGTCTAATTTGTCATACACCGCGCCTATTAAATCATTAATAGCTTTAAATTTAGTTTCTTCAACTTTAATCAACTCGCTATCGGGTTCTTTTAACAAGTTTTCCCATTCTGCACAAAATGACTTTTTCCAGCTATTAAAAGCCGCTTGCCAGGATACGTCTTTATAACTAGGACAGCGCGGTTTAATAGTTTCATAAAATTCAGGATTCCATGCGCGATACATGACAATTTGATCAAAAAAATCATAGAGTGGTTGCAATTCATTTCTAAACCAGTCGATATATTCAGCAATTTCTTTTGCGTCTTCTGCACCTTCTCCAAAACCAGTGGCAAAGGTTTCGTTAGATAACAACTTGGCAGGCAATCCTGCGGCTGCGGCTATGTTCTCAAGTATGTTCTTACGGCTTGCGTCCATTGCTTGATTGACGTTAGTCATGTTAAGCGTCTCTACGCTGTCATCAGTACCCATATCCAGCACGTTGCCAGTAGCCGCGCCTTTCAAAACTGTCCGTTTGAACTCACTGATTGCCAGCATAGTTTTATTGACAATAGTACCCGCCTTTTTAGTTTTCATGACTAACAAGCCAGCCTTAGTAGCCACGCTGTCATCAGTAATCATACTTCTAATGTATGACTTCATAGGGAACAATGAACGGGTAAATACAGACCTGCCCACATAGCCATAGCTTGACTGTGTGTAAGATAGGTAGATAGGTCGCTCATTCATGAACGTACAAACGCGCGAATGATGATAAGGCTTGCCTTGGCACGTTACCGAGTCAATACGTTGAAAGTCTACGCTGTTTGCATCTTGAGATAGAATAACGCTACCCGCTGTATTCAATGGGTCGAGTACGTTAAAAAAGATATTGAGTTTATACAGTTGTTCTAACGGTAGCGGCTCATTAGTTTTAGTCTTTTGTTCGGATTCTACGCCCTCATCATCAACGCCCATAATTGCGCTACCAAAGCCGTAGATTCTGGCTTGACGTGCAATGTTGGCTATAATGCTATCGACTTTTAACGCGTTCCACTCGTCAACAAACGCCTTTACAACCAAGTCCTCAGGACTATTAGGAACGGATAGTTTACGCGGTTTAGATAGGGCTTTAACAATCGGTAAATCGACTATTTTTGCCCCTAACGGGTGATGTAAATACAGTTGTTTACATAACTGATAACCTAAATCAGAACCAACTTGTATGTTATCCGCCATTAATATGTCTAGTAATGGAGTCGTTAAGCCGCTGCCAGTTATGTCAAGTTCTGCATTCATAATTAATGGTCTTCTTTTAATGTTAAAAGGATAGCGTACATTGCGGTATCAAGTAAATCATCGGCTCCGTTATCAATACCGATTCTAAAGTTTACAATCTGGTTTAATAAGTGGTTTTTAGGCTGGTCTTTAAGTACGACTATTTTATCATAAGCGTGCTCGCTAAATCGTACTTTACCACTAAACACATAAGGACTAGCGGCAATCGCTCGCTCTGATTTGCCCATTTTAGCGGTAAATATCTCAGGTATTGCGTTGGCTGGTATGCCGTCATTAGCGCATTGCTGTAACAAAATCGAACCCGACGCGCGGTCTTCTATCCAGATGCTTGAACCATGACGCGCTTTGCACTGTACGCCTAATTCGATAGAGCGGTCAATAACGGACGGTAGCCAAGTGATTAAACTGCCGCCTTCAATTTGTACAGCATCCCAATCGAGAATGATTAAACGCGGTTCTGGGTACTGAATAAATGCGCAATGAATAACGGCTGTGCTGTCATTTTTCTTACCAGTTTTGACCGCTGTATCTAACACCGTGATGATTTGTTGGCAGTTGGCAGGATAAGAAACAGGTAGCCCGTTTTCAAGTAAATCCGATTCATTAAAAAATAGACCGCCTGGAGGCATAGGGTTCTGTTGATATAATGCCTCCCAAAAGTACACGCCTACAGTTGCCCGTGTTTTTTCAAGTTTTTCAATGGGGTGTAATTCAGGGACTAATGCCTTGCCATCATCAGAGATTGCTTTAAAAACTAAATGCCTTGTTTGCGGGTCATTTTCTAAAACTTTGCCAGACAAGTCATCTATTGCCCATCGGGTCTCCATGATGATATGACCGCTATTTTTTGATAACCGACTTAAAAACGCTGTCAGATACCAACTCCATATTCCAGCTTTTACCGTTTCGCTCAATGCTTCTTGGCTGTTTTTGATGGGATCGTCAATAATGCCTATATCAACTTTTCTACCAACCAAACCACCGCCAACACCAATACCGCGATAAGTCCCTTTTTCGCCTATTTCATAAGCCGTGGAGTTTTGTTTGCTTGCTACGCCTTTTTTCTTTTGTCCTAACATTGAGCTAGGAAACAGCCGTTTATACTCATCACTGTTGATAATGCGTTGTACATCGCGCCCCATATCCTCTGCTAAATCTGAATTATAAGACACACCCGCTATTGATAGATTGCTGTTTATGCCGTGGAGAAATGCAGGGAAGTATCGGCTAACAATTGTCGATTTCCCATTTTGAGGTGGAGCTCCAAAAACAATAATAGGACGCTTACCGTTATTAACATCATCAATAAATTGCATCAATTCATTGCAAACAGTCCGCGAAAATTCAGAGACAATATAATCAGGATTGATATATTGAATAAACGCGTGTAAATCAACACGCGCTTTACGTCTTGCTAATAACTCTCTAGCTGCCGCCGCTGGCGATATTTGCGAGTTCGTCATCGGTTAGTTGTTCGATGGGTTTTGTGGTTTCGATGTGTCCGCTATGTTCAAGCTCAATGGTTTTCCGTATTGCTGCACTATCACCAATAATTTCAGTTGCAACTTTTATCGCTCCTGTTTTTTCGCTTGCCCTGGATTCAATAGTACCGTGAGCTATGTCTCTAAGGATAGTTAGCCGTTCAGTCAAAGGAAAAAGAGTCTTTAAAGCTATTAATTCTCTTAGCTCATCAATTCTTAGGGCTACCATAGGGTTTTGAAACAGCCGTGACGCTTCAACAGAACATGCTGCATCACTCATGTTTTCAGTGTTATAAGCAAATTTATAGGCTTCTAAAGGTGGGTATCCTTTTACTGTTGCCAATGCAAAACTTTCTTGTTTTGCTGTAAGCGTTGCCACTATCTACCCCTCATAATCTCGTTAATCTTTGCCACATTTACGGCCCTAAACGTCCGTGCTTTCGTGGCGGTTTCTTTGCTGTGCACTTTCAACCATCGCCCATTATCAAACCAGTCACGGTGTATGCTGTAGTTTAGTAAGTTAATCGGGGGCATTATTTTTTTAATATAGGAATAATTAATATAAAAAAAAGACCAATAAAACATATTGCTAACATTATGACCGAATTAATAAATAAATTACTAAGTAAATCAAATAAACTTAAAAAAAAATTTGGTTTCATAATTTTAAACAAATTTATTTATGTTAAATTCTTTAGCTGATAATCTAAAGTTTAAAGTAACAGCATTATCACCGTGTCTTAACAGTTCGCCTGCGCTGCACCCATGAAAACAATTAAACCCATCAAAATAACCAAAAAAAATCACGTTGTGAATACTAAGAAAAAACTTGGCATCTTTATACCAATAACTATTAGTTTTTTTAAAACTTTCAGATTTTTTTATTAATTCTCCAAAATTTATAACTTCACGGCAATCTTGGTTGCTAATCGTTATCATCATCACGCCCTAAAATATGCCCAATAGCATAGCCAATTGCCATTATGCCAAAAAATGCCAGTATTGGCAGTGCATAATCGTTCAACGCTTGCCAAAACATCAACTATCACCATCACTGTCACTGTCCTTTTCATCGGACGGATAAGCGGTATTTTTTACCAGCCATAAATTGATCTTATCAAGCAACCTAAAAGCCGCCTCAACCTTTGCCGCTATACTTTTTAACGCAAAAATGCAAATACCTACAACGGCCGTGCCTGTCCACTGTAAAATTGATGCTGTATCAACCTCGATTTGCATTTAACTACCCTAAAATCAAAAGAATTTTACTGATTATACGACTATCGCAAAAAAAAGCATAAAAATGTTTTACTTATCAAGTAAATTACAGCGCCCGATGTCCTGCTCATCTAACAACGTTTTATTTAATTCGCGTAACGTCTTTAATTCAGCAAGCAAATTTTTGTTTTCATAGTACAACACCCGTGCCACATCTTGCAATTGACGGACTTTATTAACATCGGCTGCCGTTGCGTAATAACTAAAACTTTCAATTAATTCCAGTGTTGTGTTTTGTTTGCTCATAGCTCTATCACCTCTGATTTATGCCCACAATGCGGACAACACAATTGTTCTGTTTCTTGCCAGTCTCCAATAGACCACCATCGCTGACACGCCCCACAATGAAAATGCGCTAATCGCTCATAACTTACACTGTGTGGCCTGTTTAATACTTTGCCGTTTCTGATATAAACTTTATACGCAAAAACGCTAAGCCGTGATTTTAGCCATTTAAACATTTTTCACCTCAAAATCCGCTATTGCATTATACAGTTCTAGCTGTGTCATACGACTACGCGCGGCAATCCAATCAAAAATCATTTGCTCGCTCGCTGTATCAACGTTTTCATAGTCGATTTTGTTGTGGTGGGCGTAAGCTAACATCTTTTGCTTTGACAGCGTAGGGCGCATCTCAGGTATTAGTATTTTAATCATCACATTACCAACTTAATTAAAAGATTTAAAAAGTTCTTAAGTTCTTCTTTTGTAGCCAAAAGACTTGGCAACGCGCCACAAGCTATGATGTCATTAGGAGAAGAGTTTAAACTCGGTGTACCAGTTTTAGGCAAATTAGTCTCTTCTAATTCTCGCACTAATATTTCGCCTAACACGCAATCAATTTCATAAATCACACCTTGCTTTAAAAAATCGCACTGTTTAGCTACCCCGATTATTAAAGCTCTATCATCGGGTAATATAACAAATCTTACAAAAGACATAATTTCTCCTCTGTCATTGCCCATTCTTTAGTTATTATCATCATCGCTCCAAACAAACATAACTAAATCAAAATCATGGTTTTTGATGCCGTTATTACCAAAAAAAACACCGTTATAATCCCATCTACCACTGAAATTAATTGTTTCTGCGTCTGTTCTTACTTCATCATTATTGCCAACCAATAAATCAAAAAAAGGATTTAAAACACCAATTTGATAACCATGTTTTTTAGTAAAATACCGCGCTCCTTCGCAAGGATATTGAAAAGGTTTTTTAACTAATGTTGCCATTTTGATACTCACTTTTTAATTTTACGACAAACAAAACAAACGCATATTTTTGGATTTATAACATTGTTATAAGGTTTAAAAACACGCTTACAGACATTGCATTTTAATAATGCGCTCATCATCGTTCCTTATCTCTAACAAATCTCAATTTACCACCACAACTAAACCCGCAGGTCTGCTGCCATTTATTCACTGGTATAAAGTTATTGTGGCAAACAGGGCACGGTTTAGGTTGTTTAGGTTTAGTTCTGTACGCCGCTAAACACGCCACGCTACACAATCTACTGCTTTGCTTCCTCGGAGCAAACATCTTGCCGCATTGTTTGCACTGTTGAGTAGCCACTTTTCTTGAATCCGCTGAGCATTGATTGCTACAAAACTTAGCAATCGGTGATCGTGACACAAAATGCTTGCCGCATTGCTTGCACACTTTTTCATTTACTGAATGTTCACGCACATAGCCTGCACTTTTGCACTTCTGGCAGCAATATTTTTGCTGGCCACGTTTTAACGCAACAACACCGCAAAATTCACACATTTTTACTTCTTTATCGTAATCGTCAAAAAAGTATGAGGTTTTAGGCGCTTTAACTTTTACACGCTCAAACACAGTTGCATAATGACCGACTGTGCCAACATGAATTAATTTACCGCTGTGTGTGGTATGCGTTTGAATCATACATCACCGCCATTACTTGCTTTATGCTGCTCCCACACTGCTAAGGCTTTAACAACATCAATTGCACCCTCTGAACTACGGGCCCCTTTTATACGCCCGTTTTTTACGTTGTATTCTGTTGTGTTATCTTGCCATTCACCATCACGTTTGATAATTATCCATTTGTCGGTAACATCAATAATCCGATAAATCAATGGGTTTAATTGATTTTGCAAACTGCATAAATCATAAAAAACAGGGCTACTAAGCTCTAAAACTTGTAATTCGGTTTTTTTTATCAAGCCTTTTTCGTGTTTTCGCGATATTGATGGGTTTAAATCGCTAATACGTTGTTTTAGCTTAGTTAATTGTTTTTCAAGTTCAGGTATTGTTTTTTCTATATGTTCCCTTTCTGCAATTAATGCGATTAACTGCTCTTGTGCTTCTTTTAATTCTGCGTTCATATATCACCTGGCAATTCCAGCCATTTTGTAAATCTAATTACATCACCATTTTCTTTAACAAATCCGCCATTATTACTAAACCGCACATGAGTAGTATATTTAGCACTATCTAATAGCCCATTTTCAGTGGGTGCACAAAAATAACTTCCATCGCGCGGCGCGGTTTCCATCGGTTCCCACGGTGCATAATCCCACCACTGCTGAGCTGTTAAAGGCATGTTAATCAATTGATTTAATGCCAGTTCAACAAATTGCGATTGTGTCATACCTACTCGCTGCCGATGTTCAGTCATTGCTGCGTGCAGCTCAACAGGGATAACAACGTTTATTGCTTGCGTTGTCCGATTGTCATCTTTAGGCTTTACGGTACGCGGCAGTTTATACCGCTCTGATACCCGCTTAACGTAAGCGCGTACTGTTGTTGTTTTTATGTCGGTCATTTAGGACGCTCTTCTAGTGTGGCTACCCATTCATCAGCGAGTTGTTTTTCGTATTCAGTTGTTTCGTGTTCTGTTTTCATTTTTTTACCTGTTTTTATTATCAAAAAAAAACCAAACTTTTTTAAGCAATACGTTTCGTTAAGCCAGCTTTTTACGCTGGCTTAATCAATTTGTGACTGCTTACTGATACGACATTTTGCCGATGTGTATCGGTATATTTGTCTCATCAAAACTTTCGGCAATCGCGTTTTTAAACTCGATACTGATACGCTCGTTAATAGCGTCCAGTTGACCTATGCGAAACTTAAAACGCACCGCTTTTTCATCGCTGGTAACACGCAACGGACAATTGAAATACGCGGTTTCGATACCATCATAAGCTAATGTGGAAAACACAAACCCAATCGGCAACGGTTCGTTACCCGCTTTAATTTCAACACTTTCCAACAAGGAACGGCTCGAACTGCTTGCTTGTACCTCCTGCTCTTTAGTAGCGTTAAATCCAACTTTGACCTTGCGCAGCGACTTTACGACTTTTTCGACTGATTGCTCGCTATTATCATCAAAAATAAACGTGATGTTTTCGCGCCAATCTTCGACAAAATCAATAAATCCCTGTTGGTCAAGTTGTTGATTATTGAATTTCAACAACGCGGCATAAGCAGGTGTTTTTAACAATTCAATTTCAGCACGATGCTTGCCCCATTGTGGCGCGTCATGACTACCCATATCGATAATTGCTAATGCTTTTATTCTTTCATTATCGATAAAAACGGCACTGCCTTCGTTACCATGTTTTGAGACATAATCCGCAAATTCAGACAGGATTGTCGTTGAAAATGTACCTTTAAACAGGTTTGGATGATCGTAAAACCGCTCTAAATTTTCCAGCTTGTAACCATCAGGAATAATGGCAGCATCATTTGGCAATCGTTGAGTAGCCGCTAATGCTTGTTTTACAGTTTCGGCAATTTGTGATTGTTGTTCGCTCATTAATTTAAGCCTTTAAGTTTTGTTACGTTACCGTCCTTTGAAAACACATCATCCTGTTGCTCGGGGCTGATTGTAAGAACGCCTCTTTTGCCCACATACATATAGGTTGATGTGGTACTTTTTTCGCTACTATCGCCGTTGTTGGTGGGCTTAGCGTATTTCAGCGTATGCTGAATATTAACGCCTGTACTAGCAAGTTTTGCATCAAACACAAATTCGATTGTTACCTTGCCTTTTTTGCCACACTCAACTGCACCTAATGCGACTTGCGACATTGCCGCGAGAACTTTTGCTGAAAAAATACCAGCATCAAATTCTCCAATAACATCATCTAAATTATCCATAGCTATTTCCAATTTATTCAGTGCAACATTGCACTGGTGATAATCTTACACCTTGCAATATTTAATTGCAACAAAATATTTTAAATAACCATTACCGCCATAAATCAGTTTTAAGCCTCGAAACGCTCACAACCCTTATCACTATCGCACCCAGTGAATAAAAACGCACCTGTTGGCATTCTCGTAGCTCCATTTAGCTTTTCATGTATTACCGTTACCACTTGCTCAGTTGTTGCACCGCGTTTGATGTAATCCTCGACTAACTGACAACGCCCGTGATTGTCTTTGTCGGTTAAATGGTCTGGTTTGAAGTGTTTGCAAGTGTTCATTGGGTTATCTACTCAATTTTATTTTACTTAGGTTATCTAGGTTATCTACATGATAACCCATGCTCAGCCTTACAGCCGCGCGGATTCAAGTAGGTTTGGGTTATCATCTATGCGGGTTATCATCTATTTCAAACATTTACAGAAAAAAATTTATTTTTTATTTTCTATTTTTGTTATCTTATTCTCTATCTATTTTTATAAAATAGTTGATAACAAGATAACTTTAGTTATAAATAGAGAAATAAATCATTTAAAAATCAATAACTTACGTTAGGTTATCTTCTGGGTTATCATGGGTTATCATCTACCATAGAAGATAACCCAAAATAGCAAAATCAATCATCATCATCGTAAAAACTGCTTTTAAATGATGGCATTAGCGCGGTCTGTACGTTTTTAGGCTTGATTATTTGCACTCCAAGTTTTAATAAAAATGGCTTGATAGCGTTTAAATCCATCTTGTTAGGCTTTTTATCAAAACAATGCTGATACACATCGGTAAATGTCATTCTGTTTTGCCAAAGTGATAACGGCTTATCCCAATCAAACTTGGATAAAATAGCCTCTTCAATTGGCACTAAAGCAGTATGACTTTTGTTGCGTTCCTGCATAGCTGATTCAGTATCTTTATCAAGCCACCATTGCACACCAGACACATATAAATCTCTAACCTGTGCCCATAATTGCTGCATATCAATATCATGCTCCAATATCGACAACACCCTGATAACACCAAACCGCCGTGAGCCTGTCGCATCGTTTAAAAAAGCCTCTTCATTCACACTGGCACAAAATGACGTTGATCGTAAAAAACTACATTCAGCGCGGGCGTATGGCAACCTTAAAACGTCTTTTTGATTAGAGCAAAACGCTTTTAATGCCGCTATGTCGGACTTCTTAAATGTTGCGTCCAGTTCGCCTAACTCATTAATCCAGCATGAAATATTCTGCTTAATCGAATCCTTGTTATCCAGTGACAAATTAGAGCCGTCTTTAATGTAACGATTACTAAAGTTTTGCCCGTTTACTTTATCGGGTAGCAGTTTGGTAAACCAAGTTGTTTTTTTATGCCCTTGATCGCCTTGCAACACTAAAATCAATTCATACTTAGCACGGGCATTAGGATTTAATCGGCATCCAATAATCCCCTTATCTAACGCGGCTACGCACTGGATTAACCAAGTCCTGATAATGTTGCAAGATAAAGAGCGGTCATCAGGTGATACGACTAAACTGTTGCACAATGCTTTTATCCTGTCTTGACCATCCCATTTTTTAGAATTAATCCAATCCTTAACAGGGTTTATAGTGTTCTCAGTTAAAATTATCGGCAATCGCTCAATAATCCGCGCGTCTATTCGATTTAACGCGGCTAAATCATAAAGCTGTTGTAAACACATTTCATTGTGTAAATCGTGGGTAATTGTGTGTCGGCTATCAAATATAATTTGCTGACTTTTGATAGCCTCGTCATAGATAACAGACACACCATAAGCATTAAGCAATACTTGCAAATTGCTTTTAGTAGGCATGATGGTTTTTATCTTTCCTTTTTCATCATACAAAACATCGGGGAAAACAGACGGCGGTAAAGCAGTATTGAGCTGGTAACAATCACGGTCTATAAATTCATCGTAAACCTGCACAGTTTTTTTTAGAATCGTGTAAACGCACCCGCCGTGAGCCTGGCTGTTAATCTTAGGATTCCCATCATTCCAGTAAAATTTAGCCTTGGTTAAACTACCGCCGTCATAAGTTGGCTCGTTAGGATCAGCCATAGTTAAACCATCATGAGATTTATTCAAATCACCAACGGTAATAACGCCATTAATTGTTATCACCTGATAATCTGGCATTAATTCGCCACGTCCTAACGCTTGCCAGTCTTTTTCAGTCTTGCCAGTCGCTATAAATTCGCGCTTTTTAACCTCGGTAACTTGCTCAAATTCAGGACGTAATTTTAAAGCCGATTCGCGAATAGCCTGTTTTGCCGCGTTTATCTCTTCTGGCGTTAAATCCTTGATAATTGACGTGTCTAGCACATCACCATCAACAACAGTTGCATGGTTGTACTTTTGCATTAACCCATCGTTTAAAATCGGTTTTGCTTCAAATGCCAAGCGTTCAGACTTACCCAACACCGACAAATCAAACAATCCGCGTTCTAATAACGCAGGATGAACACCTGCACTAATCAAATGATACCCGTGTCCAGCTATCCACATCCGCGCCCATAAAATAGACGCTATTCTTGGCACATCCGCCATACTCTTAACGGGTATGTAAATATGCTTGCCTTTTTCACCAATTAACTCATTACCATTTTTGTCATAAATTAGGCTAGAACTTGACGGCTTAATAACAGCACCAATCCCTGAAAACTCAGGAATAAACGCTACTAAATCGCTTAATGTGCCTGTGTTGCTGTCCACATCAAACAGCATAAAACCTGGGGTGTTTAAATTTTGAATGTGTTTTTTTGATCGTGATACCGATTTATCGGTTTCTTTGCCTTTAATACATAAACCTACCCTTTCCCCGACTGCCAGCACCGTACCATCTAAGCGTACAATAGAGCCTAAAATAATAGATTGTTTGACAGTTATTTTATTAAGTGCGTCTGCAAACTCTTGTAGTGACTCGACAGAATGCGTAGTAAACCGCCCGTTAGTAGCGTTAGCAAATGACGCTTTAACTATCTGTCCGTCAACTAGCGACAAGGTTTTAGCCTGATTAGTGCTAGTCGTTAAAACTGAGTAATGCAAAGTCATGATTAATGCTCCAATAAATCCGTAATCGATTTACCAGAATCGCGTGCCAATTTTTCAAAAACCGCAACACGGACATAATCAGACAAATTTAAAACACCTTGTTTTTTAGCCTCCTCATTTACCTTGTCAAAAATTTTGGCTGGAACTCTAGCCCGCAAAACAGCGTCTTTGTTTACTTTTTTCATTGCTTTTCCTGTTATTGTGTTACAATAAATCACACTATAGCACAAACGGATTATATTAACAATGAAATGTAAAGTATGTGAATCAACAGAATTTAAGTATTGTTTTACAACTGATTCAATAGGTAGAACGCAATATAGACAGTATTGTATTAAATGCGGTTCGTTCTTTGGTACGGCTGTAAAAAAAGAGATTGCTTTAAATTGTGGTTATGAACTTGTTGAACAATCAGGAAAAGCTTTAAATTTTAAAGCCGATGTATTTAAAGATAATTTTTGGAAATTATCGGATGAGCATTATAACCATAACCGTAACGGGTTAAGTTTTGGGTTTATACAACATGACGATGATAGAAAATCATATATTTTGTATTGCCCAGAATGCAAGGAACATCTTGGTTATATTTCAGATTTAGTTATTGAATGGATTTCAAATAGTTGGAACGAAACATATTTATTATTGCTTGGTTCTGCTATAAATTTAACACCGTTTGATATTCCTAAATATGCCCACAAAATCCCACAAATCCTGCTAGACGAATACAACGATTATATTCATTCTGAAAAGTGGAAAAGACAACGACAAAACAGAATGGCTCTTGATAACAATGAATGTAAACTTTGTTTTAGTAAAAACAATCTCAGAGTGCATCACATAACCTATGCAGAATTGGGCAATGAACCAATGAACCATCTTTTAACAGTCTGCAAAGATTGCCATAACTTAATACACGGACACGACACCCAATGATTAATTTAAAAAAACTATTTCATTTCCATCAATGGGAAACGATACAACAAGGTGATTATGATTTACTAGGAATATCGTCAAAATCAACAATAAGACGTTGTAAAAAATGCGAGATTAAACAAGTATTAATTGTTGATTGTATGGGTTTAAATCCTGCTGAATATTATAGTTTCTGGAGCACTCTTATTGAGCCGCCAGAATGCTTTAATTGCAATCCTAATTTGCAAATGCAAGCTGAAAATGTCTGCAATTTATGCGCATATAGAAGCGAGTGTATAAAATGACCCGCAGAACAATACCCAAAAAACCGCCGTTAAAAGAAACCTTGGAAACTAACCGCCGTCACATAAACTTTTTAGACATGATGGCAGGTAAACCGCCGCGCTATGAGGACCTAAACGCGCCACTACAGGATAAAGATAATGTTTCGACAAATAGCCAAAAAAAAAGCACAAAACTTTAGGATCAATTGTTTAGCGCGTGCTAAAAAACTAAGCATATCACCCGATGATGTGCCTATGCCTAACGACTTTTACTTGTTTTTGCTTACCTATGAGCCACGCATAGAAACGTACCGTAAACGGCAATACTTAACTTGTGAATACACAGGAGCTCGTGTACCGATTACCGACATTGAACTGGACCATAAACAGCCTGTAAGCCGTAACGGTAGCTTTAAAATCTGGAATCTGGCAATAACCAGCAAAAAAACAAATCAGCAAAAAGGACAGCTAACCTCTATGGAGTTCGCTAGATTGCTGGATTTACTGGACGAATTTGACAAGGACGCAAAAAAAGACGTACTGGCAAGGCTACGCGCTGGTGCGAGTCGGTTTATAAAACATTGATATTAAACTTTTGTGTTTTTGTGTAAATGTGTTAATATGACCATGACTTTAAAGGAGGTCACATGAAAATGAAACGAACAGGCGTAAAAATCGAAGCGTCAATGTTTGACAAAATCAAAGCACACACCGTGCTTAAAAACGTAGGCTTTAGCGAATGGTTAGCGAATGCCGCCATTGCTATGTACAAAAACGAAACTGCTGCCCCATTGGGGAAAGGTACTGACAATGAAAATCAAGACGAACACGAAACAAATGCTGTTTAAACGCGGCGTTATCCACTGCTTACGCGGTTTACCAAGCCGCTTTAAAAATCCATTCTATCTGTCTGGTTACGCTAGACAATATCAACGCGAACAACAAACAACTGGGGTAATGTGCCATGAATAAATCCGATGAGATCAAAGAACTGGCAACTGCCCTTGCCAAGTACCACGCTACCGCTGTAAACCCTGCAAAAAATGCAACAAACCCGCATTTAAAAAGCAAATATGCAGACTTAAGCGAAGTGATAAACGCATCACGCGGCTTATTAGCATCAGTTGGTTTAAGCATTGTACAGTTAGAAAGTTTTGCAAATGATTGCGCAACAGTCGAAACAATACTTTTACACGAAAGCGGTCAATTTATTAGCTCTACGTTATCCATACCTTGTGCAAAAAAAGACGCGCAGGGCATAGGAAGTGTTATGACATACGCGCGGCGTTATGGATGGTCTGCAATGTGTGGATTAGCACAGGAAGACGATGACGGTAACGCCGTAAGTAAAACACAACAACCAGTCGCGCCAGTTGAAAAAGAAATCTACACGTTTGAACGCGCCGATGAAAATATCGCTAACTGGGTAAATGCTAACGCTGATTTAAACAAGTTGTTTACTGGCATATCATCAAAATATCAATTGTATGGTGATGTAAAACAATACATTGCCGCGCGGGTAAAAATTGACACGTTGTCTAAAAAAGCATTGTCAGAAAACACGGTGATTGACTCTAATGCCGCCAATGCAATTTATGATGATGTTACCCATCAATCCGCAAAAGATAGACTGTTGCCATTAGTCGCGGCGTTATTAGGCGGCTAACATGACACCCGAAACAGCCAAAGCAAGACGCGGGCTATTTACCGCGTCACAAAACTATCGATTGATGGGCGGTAGTGCTGGTTATGTAACCTGTGAATTTACAGACCAGCACACTTGCTACGAACGGATAAAAACAGAAGACAGTTATATTTATGTGCCAATGCAGGAAGCGCATAAAACTAAAAAATCATGGAAAAAAGACAACACCTTTTTACCCGATGGCGCGGATAAATACATCATAGAAAAAGTCGCTGAATTAAAAGACAGTGTACAAGATGAAAGCTACACCAGCGCGGCCATGCAATACGGTATCGATACGGAACCTATGGCAATAGAGGCTATACAAGCCGCTTATGGTATTACCCTTGCTTACACTAACAATGAGCAGTTTTTTTTTAACAATGGCGAATGGGGTGCAACTCCAGACGGCGTTGAATACGATGATGACCTGTACACCGTTAAAGCTACGCATGAAGTTAAATGCCCTAATTCCGACACGCACACTTTTAACTGTTTAAAGGTCTTTACCGCTGCCGATTTAGAAAAACATTACACTGGTTACTATTGGCAAGTAATAAGCCAACTCGAATCTACAGGTGCGACTGTTGGATATTGGCACAGCTACCGACCATCACACGATAAACCACTGCACACTGTCACTATTGACCGTGACGATGCAAAAATTAACACGCTTAAACATCGGCTAAGGCTGGCAGTTGAGCGTAAATATCAATACTTGGAGACGTTAAAATGAAAATACCCGACATGACAGCATTACGCGTTAAGTTAGAAGCTGAAATAGAAAACGTGCAAAGCGGTAAATCTAGCATTAATCAGGCTAAAGTAGTTGGCAATTTAGCCAATAGCATTGTTAATTCATGGCTTGTTGAGATTGCCGCTACTAAAGCATTGCCAGAAAACCAACAAAAGGCGTTAGAACATGACTACATCGACATGCCAAAGTAAACAACCTAAGCCGTGCAAAAAACATGGCGTTGTTGAGCGCAATAAAAACGAAAAATGTAAAATATGCGCAAAAGAACAAGGTGCTAAGTGGAAAAAGCAAAACCCTGAAAAATGGGAAAAATGGCAAAAAGAAAATGCCGAAACCCTAGCTAAAAGAAATGCTGAATGGCAAAAAAATAATATCAATAGAGTTTATAAAAGAATAGCAGAATGGCGAAAAGAAAACCCATTTTCAGACACGATGGTAAAGTCATTAATAAGAGTACATAAACCTTTTGTTTTATGTAATTTGACAAATTATGACATACCGCCCGAACTTGTAGAAATTAAACGACTACAGATGCAACTACACCGCGCTATAAAACAGCGTGAACTTAACGAAAAACAAGAGGTTTTAAAATGAAAACACCAAAACAGCAAGCAATTCAGCAAGCATTAGATGCTTGTTTTGTTGAAATTGAAACGCAACGTGATGAGTTAAAAGAATATGCAAGATTAACGGCATTGTCAGATGATGCTGAAATTGTCGAAACACTTGAAAAACTGAGACAATTGTTATTGGCGATTTATCCAACAAAAGGTTAAAAAATGTCAAATGTATTTAGTTTTACAGGCGTAATAGGCAAAGATGCAGAAGTTCGTTATTTGTCAAGTGGCCAAGCGGTTTTAAATGTATCGGTAGCCAATAATGTTGGATTTGGTGATAATCAAAAGACTAACTGGGTAAGAGTTGCGCTATGGGGTAAACGCGCCGAGGGCAATATAAAAAACTACTTGGTAAAGGGAACAACTGTGTTTTGTTCAGGTGAATTGACGCTAAGCGAATACAAAACCAACGATGGATCAACAAAAACCAGTATGGAGCTTAACGCTAACATCCTTGATTTAGTTGGAAAAAAACCCGACACGCAACCAAGTCAAACCGCGCCACAAAACAATCATAACGCGGCTAAATCTAACGGGTATGCACCGCCGCCTGTTCATGATTACGATGACTCGATACCCTTCTGACCACTCACAAAAAAGCCCCTACACGGGGCTTTTATTTTGCTTAGCAACTTTGGCTTTATCCTGCTTTACCAGCCAGTTTACATACTCATTAGCCGTCATACCTAACGCTTTAACCCGCGCATCAATCCAGTTTTTGTCTTCTACTGATACCTTACCCGCTAACGACTTACAAAGCGGATTATCAACTGGCGGTCTACCTTTGCCGCGTTTTACTTTTTCTGCGCTCATGCGTGCTTATCAAAAAATAAACCAGCCACAACCCAAACAATCACAGCAGCCCGTAACGCATATTCAAAAAATTTGAAAATTGTTGCGCTGGCATGGATATGGACGTTTTCATCGGTTTCTGTTCTTTCAAATTTCATTGTAATTCCTGATTATCAAAAATCACATTATACACGATTAAAAAAAGAAAAATATTTTAATTATTTTTAATAAACTTCTTTTTTTATTCTTAAAATCGTGTATACTAATTTCAACTTAAGCAAAACACAAACTACTGGAGAACGTCATGAAAATAGAAGATTTAATAGAGCAAAAAATTGAAGTTTCTGCCTCAATGATAGCTAAATGTGACCCTTTTGTATTATACATAACATCATTTTACCCAAGTGGGAGCGGTACAGATAGAACAGTTCATTTTGAAGAAAATAAAGACGTTTATCCATATCGCAATGTAAATTATAGTGAAGCGGCACAAGCTATAAACACGCCTAGAAAATTTAAAAGCAAATTTGTATTTAAAAGCGAAATAGCGTCATGGTAAATAACACACAAAAATTTAAAACACTTTGAACTCCTAAAGGTTCAGCCACTCGCTCACATGGATGTGAGCATTTTTTTACTGGAGATAATCATGAATCCTAAATTTAATTTATATCCTTTTGGGTATGTGAAAAACACAAAAAAAAGAACATGCGCTAACCAAAACTGGGTAAGACTTAACACTAGATATAAAGGCAAGCAATCATGAAATCAACACTTTGGAAAGTTAGCGTTTTATACCGCAATAACGGCGCGTTAGTACCTTTTGATGTGCTAGTTGTGGCGTCATTAGCAATTGACGCTATAAAAGCGTTTAGTGAGCAATATCCGGCGATTACAGAGATTGTTAGTATCTCTGTGACGGTTGAGGAAAAATCGATAATAGTGGGGATTGTATGAGTTATTACACACCGTACGGTTTTGGTGACTCAATACCGCAAATACTAGCTGATAAACGGCCACAATGTAGTCATTGCCTGGAGCATTTTAACCCTGCCAGCAATGAGTCGATAGACAATTATTGCTCTTCTAAATGCTGGTATCTTGACAATATTGGCTGCTATAAAAAGCACATAATCAAACTGGCAATGTTTAAAAAAGCACCTGTAATCATTGCATCAATGACCGCTGGCGGCTTTTTTGATGACATAACACCATTTAGCAAACAACGTTGGATAAACGCAATAAATCGAATTTACGGGTGATGTATGAAAAGCAAACTTAAACCGATGTATCACAAGAAAAAAGTAAGCCGTCACAACGTCCGCGCGTTGCAACTGTCAAAACTACAACTGAGAGATAGACCATGAGCAAAATAATTGATGTTAAACGTAGACACAAAAAAGAAGTGTGTTTGTCTCCTGAACTGGACACTGTAGCCGAGTTTTACCGCAAAAAAAACGCACTTGAGCAAGAAAACAATGATGGTTTTTTTATTGGCATTGGTTTGGGCATGATTATTTTAGGCGTGTTAATGCTGTTTATTGAATGGGTAACGCAATGAAACCGATATTAATCAGCGAAAACCCACCGCCAAAAGACAAAGATTGTTTAATGAATGCGGGTAATTATGTCGAAAAAGATAGGCGTTGGATAGAGTGTTTTTATGTGAAAACAAAATTAGGCGGATTTTGGGCTGCTTACAATACTACAGACGCTTACCCAGAACACGCTACACATTGGCTGCCAGTGCCAAAAATTGACCATGACGTATAAAACACCTGAACAACTAGCAAACGACCGCCGTCACAAACGGCGGTTATTACCAACAAACACAGCAACGCCACGCAGGGATCAGGGCATTGTTATCGAAAAAGCAAAGACGGCTAAATTGCCGTTGTGGGGTAAGTGATGACTGATAAAGCAAAAAAAGCCTTACAAGTATTGGCAGATAATAACCCGCTTAATAATGATTTTGACGCTTATTGTTTTGATGTCGCAATGTGGGGTTTAGGCAAAAAACTAAACTTAGAAACAACAGAATGGGTTGATTATGGCGATGAATACGTTGAACAACCAAACCCAAAGGATTACGGGTTATGAGTGATATAAAAAAGCAATGGCAACAAGCCGTTGAAGAGTTTGGAGATGATGCTTATAAATGTTTTTTAGTATCTTACGATGCCGATAATTGGCAACCAGCAACATCAAATCAACAGTTAGTCATGAATGTATGTGACGCAAAATTAAAACCGCTTGATGAGTTGCTTGAACTTTTAAAGTAATGCGCAAAATACCCAATAGGATAAAACAATGAAAAAAGAAATCGAATTTTATGTACCGCATGGCTATAAATTAGTCGGTGATATTCCTCGCTCCACTATGTGCGATAACGAAACGCTGTTAGTCCGTTATGACATTAAACCGATTGATAAACCAGATCCACAACAACTAAACCGACACGCTGAGCTGAAATCACAGTATGTGCGCGACCTTGAAACATGCGCAACAATTGACGGGCTTGATGCTTACCAGTTGTGGCAAGGAGAAAGGTTTAACGGAAATTTTGTAAATCTTACTTTGCCTCCAAAATTTTATGTTGATGTATATTACCGCCGCCACCCACACGCTGACAGCATGATTGAATATTATCAGTGCAGTGATGATGATAAGTTGCGTTGGCAATGCAGATACAATGACGGACAAATTGCCGAAGCACGCTGGAAAGATTTAAAAGATGAAAAGCCGTTGTGGCATGAAACAGACGAGTTTAGATTAAAACCCCGCACAATCACAATAAACGGCAAAGAATATAACGCGCCGTTGAATGTTGCGCCTGCGGTTGGTACAACATTTTACTTTTTTGAGGTAGACGCGGTGATTAGTGAAGAATGGGGAAACGACCCCGTTCAATTTTTTTATTTAAAAACAAATCATTGTTTTACAAATCGTGAAGACTGCAAAGCCGTAGCCGATGCCTTTGCAGAAATTTTAGCGAGTGCAAAATGAGCAAATTACCCGATAATGTTGTGTTGCGTGTTGAGCCAATACCAGACAATGTAAATCAAACTTCATGCGCAGGGTGTTATTTTTATAACACTGACGATTGTTTAATGCCTGCGTGCACTAGCCCTAAATCGACATTAATCGGGTTTAACGGTAGGTTTATATGGTTTGTTGAGGTAAAAGATGACAATCAAAAAAGTTGATGATTTAACGATTGACGAACTTAATCAAGCTGTTGCGTTTGCGAATGGTTTGATTAATTCTGAAATGTTTTGGCTAGATAATGATAATCAAGTAATTTTACAATTAAAAGATTATACGCCTTGCACGGATCAAGCGCAGGCTTATGAGATTATTGAACGCGAGAAAATAAGTTTAAATAAGTTTATTAGTCAAGATGAATGGAATGCCGATATTTTTTGTTTTCATGTTTCAACAGGGGAAACGCCACTAATTGCAGCAATGCGTTGTTATGTTAAGTCAAAATTAGGTTATAAAATTGATTTATAAACAATCGCTTACGCTGTGATTGATTTTAGATTATCTTTAATCAGCGTTTTAATTATCTGTTACCATTCTCCTGACATCAGGAAAATGGTAAACAAAATAAAACCCGCGTATCTCACGACAGGCGGGTTTTAAATGTCAGACTTTTCAGCGATTGCGGATACACAATCCAAAACTGACTTTATAGTGTATCAAACAATCGGGCAGTTTTCCAGAATTTCATCGGGTGTTAGCTCGCGGAATATCTTTAAAAACTGTTCTTTGTACAGTGTGACGCTTATATCACGCGCCACATCATCTTTAACACGATAACTTACTTGATACTCAGATATGCTAGTGACTTCATAAACCAAATGCGTAAAATCGCCGTGTTTGCGCTTCCAAAGTGTACCGTTTTCGATTATTGCGACAGGTGTGCGACACATTGCTAAGACTCCAAAAAACATAATTATACAGCAATCAATAACTTACGCAAAAATAAGCATGGTGCGACAATTTGTCACATTAAATTGCTATAAATAAATTTGACTTTATAGTAAATTGCTATATCATATCTACCTAACAGCTAGGCGGTCTAGCTGAATTATTGGAGAGTGTCATGAGTGCATATTTAACTGGTTATTATCAAGCTGATAAACAAAACGGCGTTACATACATAGGCGATTGTTTAGAAGACGCGGATATACATATTTTGCGAGCTGGTTTATTTGCTGAGTTTTTAGAAGACATGGAAGAAAATGAAACAATGGTCACTTTTTTTGATTGTTCAAATTTTGAACTTTTGGAAAAAATAGACAGTGAGTATGGTGTAAAACAATGATTACACAACAAGAATTTAAAGCCGCACGGACGCGGCTTAATTTAACTACTAAGCAGGTTGCCGCACTGTTAGACGTTAGCGAATCAACAGTGCAAAGATGGGATGGACAACGCAATGTAAATCAGACTATACCTTTGGTTTATTGGGAGATTTTTCAATTGTTTACAAGTACCCACCCGATTTACAAGATTGTTAAAAAGGCGGATTTATGAAACATGGAAACAAAAAAGACCGCGCCATAGTAGCGCGGGTAGGCAGGGAATTTTTAAACTATCGCAGGCGGTTTATTAAAGCTCATGATAGCGTTAAGCTTAAAGATGCCGATAAGTATCATGTGCAACTTGCAAAAAGCAAACAATTGTTTGAGCAAGTTAAATCAATGTAGATTAAATGGAGCAATTATGGCAATAAAAAGTACAAATTTCGGTCGCACTGAATTAAGCGGTCAAGATGCTGTTAGATTTATACAGCACATGAACGAAGACAAGCCAAACGAAAAGCTTAAGTTATCCATCAAAAGGGGAAAGAAAATACTTAAATTAATAAATGATATTTCAGGGGATTTTATGAAATTAAGTGATTTAGAATTAACTCATGACCAAGTTTTTAATGATTTAGAAAACGCAGTATTTACGCCATCAGAAGCGATAGAATACCTTGAAATAACCGATTTATCATTGGAAAATTTGAGGCGTGTTAAAAATTTGTTATCAAAGCAAAAAAACGAGCATTATTGGCTACCATAATGTAAAAGCCCCGTTATGGGGCTTTTTTTATTTAGCTGAGTTGCAATCTATACTTGCAAAATGCCACGTTTGACGATCAATTATTAAACAATTACCGCGTCTATCACGGGCATAAGTCAATCTATTAACAAATTCCACGGTTTGTTTTTCTAGCCGCTGTTCGTGTTCTAAGCGTATCTCATCAGGACTTTGGCAAGATACCACGCAACACGCCGCAACAAACAGCAAGGGCAAGGATACCTTCATGCCAAAATTTCATATTTTGGTAAATCAGCAATAACGGCTTCAACGCTGTCATATTGTTTCACGCCTGATTTAATATCCGCCTGAATTTTAAAGCATTGACGACACCAAGCATTGACCGCCTTAGCTTCAATTCTGAATTCATCATCATCGTACCACGCGCGTGTTTCTTCAAAACTGTCGTAATCATGACCGTTTTTAATTGTGTCACTAACAAAAAAATTAATGGCCGCGTATTGTTCAGCAATATTATTGCTATTAACATTAACTATGCCGCCCATCAAATCATCAGAATATGCCAATTCCTTTTCATTTTTTTGGCATTTATAATCGTCGTCTTCATAACGTACGTTAGAGATAACGCCGTTTTCGTTTTTATAAACTCGTTTCATCAGAATTCAAACCCAGAAATGTTGATAATACACACAGCCCCCGCCGTGTTACTGTTTTGTGTCCAGTACAGTAGTTGTTGATCGGTGATAAGAACTTGCACAGTTTCGTAAAGATTAGCTGTTGAAATATTGCCACCCGCCACACCGTCACCGCTTGCGTTTGCTGCCACTTTTAACACGCCGTTACCCGCAATTGAACTTGATAAACGACATTTAGCGCGTTTAGCTTGAGCAGGCACAGCAGTTGCAATACTTAGCCCTTGAAACGTACCTGATACGCTTGCTTGCCCTGCTGTTAATACGTTTGTCTCAGTAAACTCAACAACATTTTGCCGTTGTGTAAAATGGATAATGTTACTAGAGCCATTTGTTCTAAATGCCCCAATAAACCCACTAAAAGTATAACCGCTTGGTAAAGTTGGAGATGATGTTGATAACGATGCTATTGCGCCCGTTGTTGTGCCATTGCTAATAAAATATATTGTGTACCAAGTATTAGCCGCGCGGGTGCCTGTATCAAGTCCATTTAAACCATTGACAGTTATGTCAAGCGTACAGCTTATGGATGTTGGTTTAATTACGTTATTGCCAGAAATCAACATTGCTTCTTGCGCCGTAATATCTAGCTTAGTATTAGGCGTTGAAGCGTTTGGTTTTATGTACAAGTTAGTCGTTATCAACTGTAACAGCGTAAACTGTCCGCCATTACCCGATGTCGCTGGATTTTGCAGTAACACCTTATCAAGCGTTGAGCTGTATTTAAATTCTGCAATTGCTCCTACTTGCAAATCACCTGCAATTAATGCAACGCCGCCACCTTTTACAATCGTTTTTGCTGTCAAACCGTTAGGACTAATTGTCGGTGTTGTAGTCGTATTAGCCGCCGTGATTTTTGCAAAAAACGTCATACCGTCAACCCAAGCGGCATAAACAGGCGCGTAGGTTGCCGTGATTGCATCAGATGTACCGCCAGCAGTTACAGAATTAATAGTGTTGTTTTGCACTTGTGGAGCTTGTAACATTGCGTTTGCACTGTTCTTCGTCCACATATTCACAGCAAAATCACCCGCATTCCATGCCAGTGCAGTTGTGCCCTCTTGAGCTCTAACAATAGTTACAACATCACCAACCACCGCCGTTACATGCACTATTTCATTTAATAGCCCTGTTGCCTGGTCTGTAAAAGTGAGTTTGAAATATTCTCCTATCGCGTTGTTAGGGTTGGGGAATAAAACGCCCGTGCCTGTTGCCAATGTTGCCGATGTTGCAACGGCTGTTATTGAGCCGCTAAGCGTAGACCGCGCATTGTTGGCAAATAATAAAACTGTTTGTGCCATGATGATGCCCTTATATCACGTTGATAACGTATGTAAACTGAAAAGGCAAAGGTAACACACCCGCCTCAATTGCTTTTTTTACTGTTTCTGCAAGCTCATATTTTGTAAGTGATTCATAAACAGTATTTAATTGATTAAATGCCACTTCATTAAAAGCAAACATATTGATAATTGCGGACGGCTTGATAATGTGACGATTATTGTTGTAAATCGTGATATTAACCTGATTACCGACTCCAAACGTTACCGATATTTGATAAGTTTGTGTTACATCAGTATTTGTTAAGAACCGCATAATACGCCGTTTAAGCCATTTAATATTAAAGTGATAACCATCACCGCGATAATGTGACCACGTTATTACCCGTCTATACACATCATCATTAGTCGGTGCGTAGTATGTCGGATTAATAATTTTGCGCTCGTTAAACGCAATTTCATTAAATGCCCATGTATTAATCGCGTCTCTAATATCGGAATGACCAAAAGGGAAAACAGGACGCGGTATGCTGTAAAGGTTATTGCCTACCCAGTCCAGCATTAAATTAGTCTGTAGGTTGTAAATGGGCAGGTTTAGCGCGTTAAATCCATCAACATAATTTTGTGCCAACAAATTAAATGAATCGACAAACGACTGTAAAGCCTCATCATCCCGATATTGCAGGTATAAATACGCGGGTATAGTCGTTTTTAGCATCGGCTTAACCTTGCGTGATGGTCACGTTACTTTGTGTTGTATAAAAATACGATTCAGGATCACTTAATACAATTTTTTCACCTGCCACAACAGACGCATTCACGCCATTAATCGAGTAAGTAAACACTAATCTAACTAATAATTCAGACGGTACAACGCTTGCAATTGATTCTTTAAATACATCTTCAAGTGTCAATTCATTAATCGGCTGCCCTACTGGAATACTGTTAATGTAATTAACAACGGCAATGTTAGCCAAGGAATTAACCGCTGCCGCGCTGACAACATACGGGCTTGATGTATTCCAAGTAATGCCGATATGCACAGTTTGCATAGGTGGATTAACAAACGTAACCGCGTAGGTATCTGGATAATCGTATAAATTTACGGTTACATTGCGTGTATTAGGTGTTAATACGCCACCGCTTGTATAAGCCAATCCAGTTGTATTAATCCCGCATGTAAATGTGGTAGGAGTAAGTACAACAATTGTTAAAGCAACACCGTTAATTGATGCCGCCATTGTGCCAACAACGCCATTAATTAAAACGCCCGTTTGTCCTGTTGTCAGTCCGTGATTTAAGTTAGTCGTTACAACGGCATTGGCTGCTACCGATATGCCCGTCACTGAGATAACGCTACCTGTTAGCCCTGGTAAATAAAACAACGCTTGATAGATAGCCATACCGACTTCGTAAGGATCGCCACCACCGCAGATAACTTCCCACTGTGTAGACTGTTGTCTTACCGATATTAGCCGCTGTTGTACGCCTGTAATACCAGTGAGCAAGGTTTTTAAATACGCCGTCATCCCTTGGCCGCCAACGCTCCAAGACTTTAAAACACGGGCCCTAAAATCACCTATCGATTCTGAGCTTTCGCCTGGTATGCCGTCCGTCAAATTAACAACAGTTAGCGTTGTGCCTGTTGGTATGGATGTGGCAAGCGCGGTTACGCTACCCGATGGAACTGCCCAACTACCGTCTTGAGTCGCAACACAGTAAACAGGTGATGATGATCCGCTTACACCGATAACCGCGCTTTCTTGGGTTGTGTATTGATATGTCCCATCGGACACGATAAAACCTTGTGAAACAATGTAACCAGCTAAACCGCTAAACGTACAATAAACCGCTGTACGACTTGGAAAACCCATCGGGGGAATGCCTGCCGCCGCTGCTTGTTGGTTGAGAATAAATAGATTGCTGTTGACTGGACTAATCGAATTAATCAACTCCACATAAGCATTATCACAAACCACTAACGCACCCACGTCCGTGCTTGCTATGTCTTCAATCAACGTTCCTGGCAAATTAGCTGTGTAATCTGGCACATCGGCCGCCACATAAGCCACTAACTCATCGCGTAATGTTTGTGGAGGCGTAGGTAATGCACCTGTAGCCGTCATTGTGATAGTTTGAGCAGTCATAACATTCTCACTTTGGCTTTATGTTTATAAATTCGCTCTAAATACCAAAATAAAGACAATATTAACGCAAAACCTATTGCAAAACCCGCTAAAATCCAGATAAACATAGTTTCTAAACTCTTCATTATAGACACCTATTAAGTAATAAGGTCGGGGCTAGATTAACCAGCCCCTAGCCGTCGGCGGTTCACTTGCGTTTAGTCACCATGGGAGTGGCTTATGCTCGATTCGTCTACAACTATATCAAATATAGGATTATTAATAGTTCTTAATGAACAAAAAACCCCAGACAATTCAAAAAGCAATTCAGCATCAATTAACGCTATATACTCTTCTATACTTTTATCGTTATTATCATTAAATAACGTGTTTGTTAAATCTGTCATCTTACTACCTATCTGATTAGCTACCATTAAAATAACCATAGGGAACGCTGGTAGGTGCTTCGGGTAATTAATCCGCCCTATGGTTGTTACATTATAACATTAAATAGGCACTTGCACGATTAAACTGCTACCTTGTTGAGTTGTCACATTTACGTTATAACACGGGTAAGGTTGTTCTAATTGTTGAATGGTCATTGCGCTAAAAAACTGTGCGAATTGATCTTGCACCCGTTGCACATAATAAGTTGGAAAAATCGAACTCACTACTGATTCATGCGCTGGTATTCCATAGTTAGCAAAAAAAGGCGATTCGCCTAAATTCAAATTAAGAACTTGTGCAACATTAGTGATATACACCGCATCATTAAACCCTTTGTCATCGGTTGTAACTTTCTGCCATACGCCGTTTACTCTACCCCATACTCGCATTATACTGGTACTCCCGTCTGGCTGCCGCCTGTTTGTACATTACCGTGTTGGTGTGTTTTTAAGCTAATACCATCAGCAATAACATCGCCCGTCACTGTTACAGTACCATGCACAGTAATACCCGCCTCTGTAATCTGGATATAATTAGCCCCGCCATTTTGTGACCGTACAATAACGCCATCTTTACCGTACAATTCAAGTTTTAATTGACTGGTAGGGCTTGACCAATTAGCATTGCCAATTGGCATAAACACTAATCCAGTTAAATTGCCTTTAGTTGTTAAATCCGCAACGCCTGAACCAATACCGCTTATATCGTTCAATCGGGTATCGCTTGGTATTGCAATGCCTTTATCACCTATTTGTACGGGGTAGCGTATCCATTCGCCACCAAAATGCGGAATAGTGACGTTAGGTAGCGTAAACCCTGTATCAACCTCGAATTTTACTGTAACAATTGCACCGCCTACCGTCTGGCTAACGGCTACAACACTGCAAGGTAAAGCACGCCCTGTTTGCTGTATTGCGTCCTCTGCTTTGCGTTGTGCATTGCGATTAATCGATAAGTTAAAAGGCGTTTTTTGACCGTTCATTATTGCGTATCCACTTGTAAAGCATCAATGACTGTACACCAGCTACCCGCGTCCGCTTGTCGAAAGTTTCCAACATGACGCACCCGTTGTATTTGAAATGTACCTTGAAACGTCACACCCTTTTTAAGCTGTGAAAATGACTTGCCCGATAATTTAACCGCGCCCTCTGGCAAGCTGACAAAATCCCCAAAATGCAAATCAGCACGCATAGGACATTTAAACTGGATTGTACCGTAGTTTAACCACGTTGGCTGTCCGATTAAATCAATAAACTGTATTTGCTTAGGTTTGTCTTTGGTTGTGCCATCATTGATTAAGAACGTCTTGCCAAGTACTGATATATCCACACCTGGATAAGCGTAATCTTTGATGATGTGCTGTGATATGCGCTTTACAAAATACGCAAATTGATAAATCGATTGATACGCGCCAGTTTCATCGGCTGTTAATGTCATTGCTTGACGCACATTAAACTTAAGCTGATACCCTGGGTAATTCTGTGTAAGTACGTTTTGCACCATCGTTTTTAATTCGCTGCCAGCTTTCCAGTTGACCACAAAATTATTCACTGTGTTATCGGTAATTTGCACAATTAAATCCAGCGTCATTTGATCGCCTATCCAGTTGCCAAACGCTTGATAGACAGTGCCAACTAATAAAACACCTGCTTGGTCTGGATTAGCAAGCGGCAAGCCTTTACTCATGCCCCCGCTAATCTCAATCAAACCGCCGTTTAAATCAGCGGCTTGCATAATGTCTTCTATGGATATGCCATAAATTTTAACATTAGCCATGCCTTCAGGATCGTTAAATGTTGCAAGCGGTATATCAATCTCAACGTTTAAAGCGTTCAGGTTTACTTTACCATCAGGTTTTAAACTGGTAATGGTGATAGGCTTACCGTCTTTACCACTGGCAGGTAATGGCACGCCCGTTTTAAGCTCCTGAGCGCGGTCGGCTTGGCTAGGCTGTGCTTTAGGTGTGATGGTGATAGCGTAATAACGCATCAAATCACCTCAAAACATTGGCTAGATTCACGAAAAACTAACTGAGTATCAAAATACCCGCGCGTTAGTGATATGTTATAAGTCAATGGTGATTCAACTAATGGCAAATTAAATATTAAATCGCCTGTTGTGTCATACAGAACCACATACCACCGCTGACCAAAAATATTCCACCGTACATAAAAGATATAAGCGTGTCCGTCTAGTGTAACCGTAGCTTGAAAAGGCACATCATTAGCGGGTAAAAAAGGAATAACTTTAGCCATCAATGCGCTCCTGACCATGCCGTGTTAGTGACCTTTGTACCGCTTGACAGTTTAGCCATTAAGCTATTCTGTGCCCCTGTTGCGTCTTCCGTTGTCATTATTTGAGCTTTTGCAAAATCCCACGCCCATTGATATTGAGGTTGCTTAGATTCGCCGCCGCTAATATCTCGAATGCCAAGCAATACGCAGTTGTCATAAACGTATGACGGTGTAATCACTACAAACATGCCGCCTAAAGAAATATGGTTGCTAATTGCTTGTTGTAGCGAGTTAAAAATACTGGCTTTTGTATTCATGCCTGTAGTTGAGTTAGCGGGGCAACTCATCATCATAGACACGTTTAACGGTTGCGAGATTATAGCGTTAAATGCTACTGATTGATTTGCAAACGGAAATTGTCCAATTGTATTCTGTAAAATCGTACTACCTGGCATTGGTTTCCAATGGGCAAAATATGCACTTGAGTTAATCGGAAAACTACCGCCCTGCGTCAATTGCATAATTGGCATTATTTTATCGGGCATTTGTTCAGCTATGCCGTTCTTTAGCAATATAGGGCTAATCTCGTATTGCATAGCAAACGAATTTCTAGCCGCTGCTCCAATTAATCCGCTTAAACTATTCCCTAAACTAATTATGTTCATAACGATGCCGCCGATGTGATTGTATTGCCACCTGTGTTATTTTCAATTAACAGTCTCATACCGCCTACATTACCGCCTTGGTTTTGTTGAAACATAATGCTTTTAGCTTGTTCTGGTTGAGGTCTATATAACACATCTCTTAACTGTCCTTTCACGTCTTTTTCACCGCGCGGTATTACAATCGGAGGTGGGTTATTGCTAGACTGTCTTTGTGAGCCAACAACACCGCCCATTTTTTCATAATAGCCAGCTTCTTTTAAATGGTGTGCTGCATAACGCGGATCGTCATAACGCCACTTAACATAGTTACGCCCTGCTAACGCGCTGCCCTCTTGATAACTTATGTCTTTATTTGCTAAAAACTCATCCATTTTAAAATCACCGCTTTTCATTTCTTGCATTTGAAAAGCCGCCATTGCGTCAATAGCTTCTTGGCTGTGTTCCATTTGACCGTTTTTCATCAGACCGCGTTCAGTCATGTATTTAGCAAGGTTAGTGCCTCTATCGCCTTGCATACTTATCATGCCTAAATTGACCTTTTGATTATGCGGGTCAATGTGGGTTCCAAACATCACGCTTTCATTAAAATCGTTTTCGCGTCCGACTTCTGCGGTCATTACCCGCGCTTGTTTATCGCTTAATCCTGCCTTTCTGTATGCTTCATAGACATTTGACATCATTTCACGCTGGCTATGGTTCATGCTAGTATCGGTATTACCAGAATTAACCGCCATTGCGTCTTGTGCGTCTTTATTACCAAAAAACGCCGCTGTTTTGCCTACAAAATCCTGTATCCCTTGTTGAGTGTCCGCGCTTGCATTGCCGTACAATGTAGAGCCGCCATAATAGCCCGCCGCGCCCGCTGCTAACACTGGTAACGCACCGCCACCTGTTACCATGCTACCCGCAACCATTGCGCCACCAACTCCTAACGCTGCAAGTTTTGCATCTTCTGGTGTAATTTTGCCAAGAAAAACACCAAACGCTGCAATTGCCGTAGTTGCATCGCCTACACCTTTTGTAAAATTGTCAAAATCTGTTTTAAATTTATCGCTTGTAAGATAATCAGCAAAATCACCTATCCCATCGGCTAACTTGTCAATTAACGGCGGTAGTTTGTCTGACTTCATTAGCTTATCAAACGCATTTAAAGCTGATTTAGATAGCTTCTCAAGGTTTGGGGCTAATTTCTCTAGGCTTTCAATTGCCGATTTTTTGATAGTTTCACCAAAGCGGTCAATTTGCTTATTCAGGTCTTGGTAACTTTTAAGCGTGCTATCGCCTAAAGCCAGTGCTTTTTCATCAGCACGCGCCTTGGCAATCATTGCTTCGGTTTCTTTTTCTGTTGTGTTTGCTAGTCGGTTAAGCTCGTCAAGGCTAAATATTTGATCTAACCCTGTTGCCTGTGCCATCTGGCTAACATGCCCTTTCGATCCTTTAGCTTGTTGCTGAGCATAACGGATTAAATCGGGGGCTATTTCAGCCGCGTTTTTGTTTTGATAATTGGATATGCCAGCGGCTGACAGTACGCGCTGTTTTGTGATGTCGGATTGTACATCGCGAATGGACGCCAGCATTTGAGCTGGATTAGCGACAATACTAGAATAGTTGACATTAGCCGCTGTGACCGCGCCAGCTCCTACGCCTAAACCTTGTGATGTAAAACGCGCGTTTGATGCTGAATCGATTAAACGATTGAACCCAAACATACCCGCGCCCGTGGTCACACCTGCAAGAATGCCGCCCCATTTCATAAGGTTAGCGGTCGCTGACATAATGCCAGTGGCTATGCTTGCAGTATGTCTTGCTCCCTCTTTTAATCCTTGTGTGGTTTGCTTTGTTGCCTTAAGCATTGTCCCCATATGGGTAGATGCTTTCTTTTGCTCATCAGCAAACTTTTTAGCCTCGGACGCGGCTTTTTTCTCTTCGTTAGACAGGCCGCCACTACTTAATCTTTTAGCGGCTTTATCGGCCTCATTAATAGCTTTGTTAGTGTTTTTCCATGCTTCTGGCATGTCCTCGACATTAGCTTTATAGTCATCAAAAGCAGATAAAAAGCTTTTAAACTTTTCGTCATTTACTTCAATGTCTATAATGCTTTTTGCTGCCATGTGCTTATTCTCTGTCTATTAAATAACGCTGTCTAAACTCGTGTGATGTCTTGTATTCTACGCCGTGATCTTCAAAGAATAAATGAAAACCAGCGTTGTTTATCCAGTCGAACAGCTCATGTATTAAGCTGCTGCCGCATTTCCAGCATTGTCGGTCTCTGTCAATATCGGCAATTGTTTCAGATACGCCACGCAATCCAATGAGGTAGTTAATAATCCCCACCTTGCCGTCATGTTCGATAGTGTGTATTTCAGTATTTGTTTGCCTCGCTGCAACTGCAATACGCAAGTAAAAAAAACAATAGCATTCATCACCTCGTCGTGTTGAAGCTCATCAATTAGCCCGTCTGTTATTGCCACTTCAAACGCGATAGGCTCATAGTTACCCGTCGCACTGGGAACAATAACGTTAGTTAATCGCTTAAGCTCATTAACCAACGGTTTGATATTGATGTCTGATTCTTTTGCGGTTTGGTCAAGCATCAAATACGCTACACGCGCCCCTGATAACGCCACGCCCTCACTATTGATTGCATCATGCACTTTAGTTAATGCTAAGAAATTTTCTTTAAAAACGTCATAACCAATAGCTGTGTGGTGTATATAAATCGTGCCTAAATCACTATCAACAGTCGTTACTAGGTTTAATTTGTCATTGATTTTCATTTAATCGTCTCGTTAAATTCGTCTATGGATTACCCAGTCACACGCTAGACGGTACGCTATTCGGAGGCTATCCTATACTGGGTAAACTGGTTAATTCCAAAGTACGTTATTAATTGCCCATACGCCCTTGATTCTGATTCTAAATCCTGGGTCTGTACCGTTAAAAGTACATGCCTCAATCCCCTCGATTGCTGAATTGGCAATAGTAAACTTTGGAAAGTTTGAACTGTCTGGATTGATAACGCAATCGCCTAAATCGCAGTCGTTTTCCATTCTATTTTTATATGCTGTGCCTAGCGTTGTGGTTTTTAAAACGCCAATAGTCAGCGTTACTTTTTGATACGGTTCAGGGGAGGTAACAACACCCGTCATCGTATCAATAAATGTTACTGATTCGCCCTCCCACGACAATGATAACCCTTCTTTTGTCATGAATGGTGCTGTAATGTTCATGTCTGGTGCGTTTACAAAAGACACGCTGCCTCTAACTCTGTTTAAAGAGCCTTGCTTTACTTGTGGATTGCCTGCCATGATTATAAGCTCCTATTAAGATACAAAATTAGTGACGTTCAAATTGAAAACCACCATTTCAAAATTTCTTGATGGTGTAATCGCCGCCTGGAAACCTGCATATTTGCCTAGCATGTAGTCGCTAGGATTGTTTTTTGTGTAAATTGGAAACGGTACGGCGTTAATCACCGCATTACCAGCATACAAACCATTACCAACATTAGTTGCAAATACAGTTGGATCGAGTTCAGTCATAATCACATCACCCAATACTAAACCGTAACTAATACCGTTACGCAATGTTTGAGCCGCGCGGTTTTGCAATCTGTCAATGCCGTTTTGATTGTAGTACAGTGGAGCAAGCGCATTATTTGAGCCGTTGATGACTTCGTTGGCAAGATCTAATTCTAAGTTAATTTTTGTCCAATCAACAGTGTACCAATAGTTGATCGGATTACCGCCTAATACATGCCCCCATTTGATAATGGTATTAACCAGACCGCCCTCGCTGCCTAAATCGATATAACCAACGTTAGCATCTTTTAAATCGGCTAACAGCGTTAAATTATTGCGAGTTGGGTAATTTGTCACACCGTACACAAAACTGAATGCTAATGGCGGTACTTTTTGTGCTGAGTTTGGAGACCATGCCAATGTAACTTGGAACGGTGCAGCGCATGAAAACTCAGTGACAGGAATACTTGGAGCTTCAACCATTGCAAACACGCAATTATCAAGCTGCGACCATGCGTCATAAGTCAGTATTGTAGTTGTTACAAAAAAATTAACAGGCGTTGATGGTGCATTGTAGTTAGCAACCATCGTTTTAAATGTTGCTTCATTATCCCAAGTACGCGGTATTAAATAACTGTAGATTGTATTAGGGTTTTGAGTGATAAACGTATTTAACGCTGTAACACCTTCCGCTGTTGTACCATTCCCAAGCTCTAAAACATACACCGATGTTTGGCTGTTAGCCTGTGCCCAGTACGTTGTATTCATTGCTACCAGCTCTTCAACGTCTTCATCGGTCACAGTACCAAACACTGTTGCGGTCCCTGGATTCGATGCCAGCGTATAAGTAAGAGTATTAGCGTCTACAATGGTTGCCAAGAATGTGCCATTATAAGCCGCTGGAGTGCAACCCGACACCACAACAGTAATCTGTTCCCCCAATGGCGTAAGCCCGTGAGCGGTTGCGGTTGCGGTTACTAAATGCGTGCCATTGTTGTAACTTAACGCGCTAATATGTTTTGCCGATGCCAAGATAGCAGCAAGGTCTGCTGAGCTGGTTAAAAGCGTAAGCGTGCCTGCTGCGGTCGTAGTCCCACCTTGACTGATAAACGCGCCCGTTTTTTGTAGCTGGCTAGGAATAGGTGGATTTGTGACGCTTACATTAATTGTTACGATGTCATTTGCGGATGCCATTGCGTTGTCCTATGATTGATTGATAATAACGCTAGGGATCGCTGATAAAATCAACTGTCTAGCAATGTTTAAAGTTCTGTTTTGCAGGTAGTTCACATCAAATTCGATTGTTTTCTTTTGCGCTATTACGTTAAGCTCAGATTGTGGTCGTTTTTCATCTTTAGGTACGGGCATGTTCATGATTCCGTATGCGTCCCACAAATCAAAGTTTACAGGTGGTTTAGTATCCCCCGTAGCACTTGCGACAACATACCAGATATAGTCCAGTACTGTATTGTTATTGATGCCGTATGTTGTAAGCCGTACCTTGTCCTGACATTGCTGCCACCGTGAACTATTCGCTGATTCTGTTGGCTGCTCTGCAATTGCCGTTGTTTCAACTATGTCGATAGCCGCGTATGGCGGGTAACAGTTCTGCTTTACCAAAAATGACGGGTAACAAGGGAAGTATTTATTAAGCATCATAAAAATAGGTAAGCTATTGCTGACTATCTGAGTCCTGTCAAAAAATCGAATATCATCAATAATTTGTGACCGCATAGCAGGATGTATAGCTTCGCCTGTGTAATGATATAGCCCTACTTGGCTGTAAAAACTACCGCGCTGACTAAATGCAAACTGAATACCATCCCATTCTGCGATATATAAAACGCTTTCTCCAATATCGTTAAAATCATCAATATCCGATTCAGACGTAAACACAACAGAATTTAAACCAATTGTTTGATCTAATTCTTGCTGGTTATTAGTCGAATAGTGCAGGCTGCCTCTAACTGTGACAGTCGGAGCCCCTTGCGTAATTGTTCTATCCGTGCCATTTATAGCGGTCGTGCCAAAAATCAGCGAATTAAATCCAGCATCACCGCTCCACATATCGGCTTTAACCCAAAATACAAAACCATCAGCGGGTAAAACTAAACGCACATATTTTGTAAATGTAAGCTCTTGTAAACGGTCTAACGCGCGTAACCCTGCTTTTAAATCGCTATTTAATGGCGTTGCGCTGGTTGCTTCGTTTACGTTCATTAATCAATCCATGCTTTAAAAGATGCTTGATATAGCCCTGTATCGATAAAAGGCACTCGTTTAATACCTGATTCGATATGCTTAAATCTATGGCTTACGCCTTGCTTAGCGGCTTTGGTTT